>NZ_JAZKVY010000362.1:0-102260 GCF_036624925.1 Stenotrophomonas sp. A3_2 | reverse complement strand
GCGCCTGGTCAAAGCAGCTCTCTGCACCGGTGTGGCAGGTTGGCCCCGCCGGCCGTGCCTGTGGGGGGCGGGCCGGGGGGGGGGGGGCCCCCCGGCCCCCCCACTACCGCACATCAACGATGGCGTTTTTCCAGTACCGCGCGCGCATCATCCAGCGACAGGCCGCGCGCGCGCAGCAGCACCAGCAGGTGGTACAACAGGTCCGACGCCTCGCCCAGCAATGCCTCGTCATCCTGCGCCACGGCGGCCAATGCGGTCTCCACGCCCTCCTCGCCCACCTTCTGCGCGATACGGCGGATGCCGCCCTCGAACAGGCTGGTGGTGTAGCTGCCCGGCGGGCGTTGCGCCTCACGCATCGCCACCAGCTGGCCCAGCCCGCCCAGGAAATCCTTCGGCGCCTGGTCAAAGCAGCTCTCTGCACCGGTGTGGCAGGTTGGCCCCGCCGGCCGTGCCATCACCAGCAAAGTATCGGCATCGCAGTCGACGCTGATCGACTGCACCACCAGCACGTTGCCGGACTGCTCGCCCTTGGTCCACAACCGCTGCTTGCTGCGGCTGAAGAAGGTCATGTGGCCGATGGCCAGCGTGGCCGCCAGCGATTCGGCACTCACATAGCCCAGCATCAGCACCTGCAGGGTGTCGGCATCCTGAACCACGGCCGGCAGCAGGCCGTCGCCCTTGCTCCAGTCCAGCGCCTGCAATGCGTCCGACGACGGCCTGACTTCAATAGACATCCCGCACCTCGATCTGCTGTCCGCGCAGGCAGCGCTTCAATTCTGGAATGGCGATGGCGCCGCTGTGGAACACGCTCGCCGCCAGTGCACCATCGACGTCGGCCTGGTCGAAGGCTTCTGCGAAATGTTCCATCGCACCGGCGCCACCAGAGGCGATCAGCGGCACCTGGCACAGTGCCCGCGCCTGCTGCAACTGTGCGACATCGTAGCCGCGGCGCACGCCATCGCTGTCCATGCAGTTCAACACGATCTCGCCGGCTCCACGCCGTTGCGCTTCGACGATCCAGTCGAGCGTGCGCAGCGGCACCGCCTGGGTCTTGTCCGGATCGCCGCTGAAACGACGCACCCGCCATTGCCCGTCGGCCTCGCGCACCGAATCGACCCCCACCACAACGCACTGCACGCCGAACTCGTCCGCCAGCTCGGTGATCAGCTCCGGCCGGCCCAGCGCCGGCGAATTGATCGACACCTTGTCGGCACCGGCGAACAATACGCGGCGCGCGGTTTCCACGCTGTCGATGCCACCGGCCACGCAGAACGGAATGTCGATCAGGCGTGCGATGCGCTCGATCCAGGCCACGTCCACTGACCGCGCCTCGGGGCTGGCGCCGATGTCATAGAACACCAGCTCGTCGGCGCCCTGGTCACGGTAGCGCTGCGCCAGCTCGGCGATATCGCCCATGTCGACGTGGTCGCGGAAACGCACGCCCTTAACCACGCGGCCATCGCGCACGTCCAGGCACGGAATGATGCGCCGGCTCAACATGCCAGTGCCTCCGACAGGTCCATGCGCTGCTCCAGCAGCGCCTTGCCAAGGATCGCGCCACCGCAGCCTGCACGTCGCGCTTCGGCAACGTCGGCCACGTCACGGATGCCGCCGGACGCCTGCACCGCCACGCCCGGCAGCAATGCCGACAGGTGCTGGTAGAGGCCGATGTTGGGCCCGGCCAGCATGCCGTCGCGGGCGATGTCGGTGCACAGCAGGTGGCGCATGCCGGCGCGTGCGTAGCGCTGAGCCAGAACGTCCAGGGTCACCCCGGCGTTCTCGGTCCAGCCGTGCACCGGCAGCTGCCACTGGCCCTGTGCATCCTGGCGGGCGTCAAGCGCAATGGTGATGCGTTCGGCGCCGAATTCCTCCAGCCAGCCCACCACCTCATCGGGACGGCGCACGGCCAGCGAGCCGACCACTACGCGACCGGCGCCGGCATCGAGGATGCGCGCCACGTCGTCGCGACCGCGCACGCCACCGCCGGTCTGCACCTGCAGCGGCGTCTGCGCACGGATCGACGCGAGCAGCGGCGCAAGGGTGTAGCCACCGGCACGCGCAGCGTCCAGATCGACCAGATGCATCCACTGCGCACCCTGCGCGGCGAAGGCCTGCGCGCGTGGCAACGGATCATCGCCATACGAGGTTTCCTGCGCGTAGTCGCCCTGGCGCAGCCGCACCACGCGGCCGTCGCGGATATCCAGCGCGGGGTAGACGATGAAACTCATGCAGCAGTGCCCTCGAGGAAGTTGCGCAGCATCAGCGAGCCGGTCTCGCCGGAGCGCTCGGGGTGGAACTGTGCGCCGTAGTAACGCCCCTGCTCCACCACGGCAGTGAACAGGCCGCCGTGGTCGCAGGCAGCGACGGTGTGGGTATTGAGCGGCGCCGCATAGCTGTGCACGAAGTAGGCGCTGGCACGCTCCGGCACGCCGCGCAGCAGCAGCGATTCGCGCAGTGGCAGCAGCCGGTTCCAGCCCATGTGTGGCACGCGGATGCCGCAGGCCGGCACCAGCTTGCGCACCACGCCGGGAATCAGGCCCAGTGTCTCCACACCCGCTTCCTCGGAGCGCTCGAACAGCAGCTGCATGCCCAGGCAGATGCCCATCAACGGCACCTCCAGTTGCTGCAGCGGGTCCACCAGGCCCTGCGCGTGCAGGCGCTGCATGCCGGGACCGGCGGCGCCGACACCGGGCAGGATCACCCGCTGCGCGCCGATCAGGCCGTCCGCATCGCGCACCAGCCGCACCGTCGCACCCAGACGCTCCAGTGCATAGCGCACCGAGCCCAGGTTGGCACCGCCGGCATCGATCAGCGCAACGTCACTCACAGCGCCCCCTTGGTGGTTGGCAACGCCGTGCCCTGCCGGGCCAACGCCGGCCGCAGCGCGCGTGCCAGCGCCTTGAAGCAGGCCTCCACCTTGTGATGGTCGTTGTCGCCGCGTACCTGCAGGTTGAGGTTCAGGCCGCTGGCATCGCACAGCGAGCGGAAGAAATGCGGCACCAGCTCGGTCGGCATGTCGCCCACGCGCTCGCGCTTGAACTCGCCCTCGAACACAAAGTAGGGCCGGCCGCTGAAATCCAGTGCGGCGCTGGCCAGCGTCTCGTCCATCGGCAGGGTGAAGCCGTAGCGGCCAATGCCGCGCTTGTCGCCCAGCGCCTCGCGCAGGGCCTGGCCCAATGCGAGCCCGGTGTCTTCAATGGTGTGGTGCTCGTCGATGTGCAGGTCGCCCTCGGCCTGGATGTCCAGCGCGAAGCCGCCATGCTTGCCGATCTGTTCCAGCATGTGGTCGAAGAACGGCAATCCGGTGGCGATGCGTGCATCAGCGGCACGGTCCAGGTCCAGTTCCACGCGGATCTTCGTTTCTTTCGTATTGCGCTGGACCACGGCAGTACGCGGTGCGTCGGCCAGCGCGTGGGCGATGCCCGGCCAGTCCCACTCGCCCCCGAACTGCGCGGTGCGCAGCTGGAAGCCACGGATGTTGAGGTTCTCGGCGAACTGCAGGTCGGTGATGCGGTCGCCAACCATGCCCGAGCGCGCCCAGTCGATGCTGCGGTCCTGCAGGTAGGCGGTCATCAGGCCGATGCCCGGCTTGCGGGTCGGCGCATTGTCCTGCGGCCAGCTGCAGTCGATCAGCACGTCACGGAAAGTGATGCCCTGACTCTCGAAGATCTGCAGCATCAGGTCGTTGGGGCCATCGAAGCTGGCGCGCGGGTAGCTGTCGCTGCCGAGGCCATCCTGGTTGGTGACGATCACGAACTGGTAGCCGGCGTCACGCAGCTTCAGCAGCGCCGGGATCACCTGCGGCACGAAGCGCAGCTTCTCGTAGGCGTCGATCTGGAAGTCGGACGGCTCCTCGATGAGGGTACCGTCGCGGTCGATGAACAGGATCGGGGTCATGCTGCGGCCCTCCGCGCCGACAGGGCCGCAAGCACGCGGTCGTTCTCTTCGGGACTGCCGATACTGATGCGCAGTGCATCACCCAACTGCGGCGCGGCGCGCTGGTCGCGCACCACCACGCCGGCATTCAGCAACGTGTCGAACGCCGCCTGCGCATCGGCGAAGCGGACCAGCAGGTAGTTGCCGGACGAGGCGTACACCCGGCGTACACCGGGCAGGCTGGCCAGTGCCGTTCGCAGGCGCTCGCGTTCGGCGATGACCGTGGCCACGCGTTCGGCGGTGCGTGCCCGCGCGGCCGGCTGCAGGGCCTGCACGGCCAGCTCGGCGCACGGGGTCGGCACCGGGTACGGCGCCTGGCAACGACGCAGCACGGTAATCAGTTCCGGGGCGCCGATCAGCGTTCCAACACGAGCGGCCGCGAGCGCGTGTGCCTTCGACAGCGTGCGCAGCACCGCCAGGTTGGCGTGCGCGGCCAGCAACGTGGTCGCCGACGGCCGCTGCGCGTACTCGACATAGGCCTCGTCCACCACCACCAGCGCCTGCCCGCGCAGCGCAACCACCACGCGCTCGACTTCATCCAGGGCGATGTCACTGCCGGCCGGGTTCGACGGGGCGCACAGGAACACCAGCTTGGCACCTTGCGCCTTGGCCGCGTCGATCACCGCATCCAGATCGGCACGCAGGCCATCTTCGCTGTCCACCAGCGGCACTTCAATCAATGCGGCGCCCTGCAGGCGTGCGCAGACGGCGTACATGCCGAACACCGGCGGCGTGACCAGCACGCCGTCGCGGCCCGGCACGCACAGCGCGCGCACCAGCAGATCAATGGCCTCGTCGCTGCCGCGGCCGACCAGCAGCTGCTGTGGCGTCACGCCGTACAGCGCCGCCAAGCCTTCGCGCAACGCCAACGGTTGCGGCTCCGGATAGCGCCGGCTGCTGCCAGCCGCGTCGGCCGAATTGGCCCAGGCGGACTCGTTGGCGTTCAACCAGACCTCGCCCTGCACCGCTGCGCTGCGTGCCGAGCTGTAGCCGGCGAACGCCAGCAGATCCGGGCGCACCAGCGCCAGCACCTCCTCGACAGCCGCGCTCATGCCGCCACCTCCATGCGCAATGCCACCGCACGCTCGTGGGCATCCAGGCCTTCGGCGCTGGCGATGATGCGCGCGCAGCCGCCGATCGCGGCCAGGCCGGCGGCACTGGCGCTCTGCACGCTGATCAGGTTCTGGAAGCTGGCAACGCTGACGCCACTGTAGGCACGCGCGGCACCGGCGGTCGGCAGCACGTGGTTGGTGCCGCTGCAGTAGTCGCCCAGTGCTTCGGGGGTGTAATCCCCCAGGAACACCGAGCCGGCGGCCTGCACCTTGTCCAGCCACGCGCGCGGATCACGCAGGGCCAAGATCAGGTGCTCGGGTGCATAGCGGTTGCTGATCGCGAAGGCCTCGTCCAGCGAATCGACCTGGATCAGGCGCGAGGCCGACAAGGCCTGGCGCGCGATCTGCTGGCGCGGCAACAAGACCACCTGGCGCTCCACCTCGACTTCGACCGCGGCCAGCATCGCGGCATCGTCGGTCAGCAGCAGCACCTGTGAATCCGGGCCGTGCTCGGCCTGCGACAGCAGGTCGGCGGCGACGAACGCCGGATTGGCACCAGCATCGGCAATCACCAGCACTTCGGAGGGACCGGCCGGCATATCGATGGCGGCGGCGCCATCCTGCGCGACCTGCTGCTTGGCTTCGGTCACGAAGCTGTTGCCCGGCCCGAACAGCTTGTCGCAGGCCGGAACGCTGACGGTGCCATAGGCCATCGCAGCGATCGCCTGCGCGCCGCCCAGCTTGAACACGCGCTGCACGCCGGTCAGCCGCGCCGCCACCAGTACGGCCGGGTCTGCGCTGCCATCGGCTCGCGGCGGCGTGCACAGCACCACCTGCGGGCAGCCGGCCAGCTGTGCCGGAACACCGAGCATCAGCGCGGTGGACGGCAGCGGCGCGCTGCCGGCTGGCACGTACAGGCCCACCCGGCCGATCGGACGCAGCATGCGTTCGCAGACTACGCCCGGCGCGGTTTCAACTGCGTATCCCTTGCCCATGCCGGCGGCGTGGAAGCGGGCGATGCGCTCGGCCGCGTCCACCATGGCCTGGCGCAGTTCGCCGGGTACGGCGGCTTCGGCCGCAGCGAACTCGGCTTCGCTCACTTCAAAGGACGACAGTTCGACACCATCGAAGCGTGCGGTGATCGCACGCAGCGCGTCGTCGCCCTGCGCGCGCACCTGTGCAATCAGCGTCGCCACCGCGTCGCGGGTCTGCTGCGCCACGGTCTGCACCGGGCGGGTCAATGCCGCGCTGCGCGCGGCCTCATCAAGTCGGGACCAGATCAGACGGTTCATGCCAGCGACCGCTCCACGCTCAGTACCATCAGGCCCTGCGCGCCGGCGCGCTCGAGTTCTTCCATGCGCTGCCAGCTCAGCGGGCCGGGGCACATGGTCTGCAGGCGCAGCGCACCGCCATCGGCCGGCAACCGCACCAGCGGCTCGGCATCGGCCAGCAACTGCGCCAGCGCGTCGACGCGATCCTCGCTGGCGCGGAACATCAGCAGCTTGCGGTCCTGGCGCTGCACCACGCCGTCGAGGCGACGCAGCAGCATCGCGCGCAGCGATGCGCGCGCATCATCCGGTACGCGCACTGCACCGGCCAGCACTGCTTCGCTGTCGAGCAGGTTGTGTACCGGGGTCAGCTGATTGGCGCGCAGTGTCGCGCCGCTGGACACCAGATCGCAGATCAGGTCGGCCGTGCCCAGGCGCGGTGCGATTTCCACCGAACCGGACAGCTCGACCACCTGTGCATCCACGTTCTGGTCGGCCAGCCACTGCTTGAGGATGGCCGGGTAGCTGGTGGCGATGCGGGTGCCGGCCAGCTGCGCCGGGCCCTGCCACTGCCATTCCTCGGGCACCGCCAGCATCAGCCGGCACTGGCCGAAGCCCAGCCCGCGCAGCGCCTGGTACGCGTCGGGCAGGCCGATCTGGCGACGTGCTGCGGCTTGCTCGTCCAGCTCGTTGCGGCCGACGATGCCGAGGTCGCAGACGCCGTCGGCGATCAGGCCCGGGATGTCGTCGTCGCGCACCAGCAGCAGGTCCACCGGCAGCGATTCGCCGTAGCAGAACAACTTGTCACGGCTCTCCCGCCAGCTCAGGCCACAGGCGCTGAGCAGGTTGCGGGCGGGCTCGGCCAGCCGGCCACTCTTCTGGATGGCGATACGCAGCCGGTCTCGCGCCGGCGCTGCCTGGGTTGCACTCATGGGGGAGGTCTCGAAGTTCGGAACGGGGCGCGGATCAGCGCGAAGCAAGGCGGTCGATGGCGGCGGCATAGCCTCGATGGCCATGCTCGAGCGTGCGCGCCACCCGTCCGGTGGTGGTCACGCTGACGCCGGTGCGCTCGTGGATCTCGCGGTACGGCACGCCCTGCTGCAGCAGCGGCACCACCTTCCAGCGGTCGGCCATGGCTTCCAGCTCGGCCGGAGTGCACAGGTCGCGCAGGAAGGCTTCCACCTGCTCCGGCTCGCGCAGGGCGGCAAAGGCCCGGGCCAGGGCTTCCAGGTCGGCCTTGGGGTCTTTGGCGGCAATCTCGGGGCGGGCTTTCACGGGGCTGTTTCCATGCATCAATGTAATAGCGCGTTAGTACATTAGCGCATTCTTGCGCAGCGCGTCAAATCTGGGGGAGGCTGGGCGGCGCTGCCCCTGCGCCAGCTGCATGCGAAGCAAGGTCAAATGCCAGGTTGCTGAGGGTTGGCGGGGGCGGATCCGTTTCTGGAGGAAAACCGCCCTGATCCCAGGCAATGGCAAAAAAAACGCCCACCGGGTGGCGGGCGTTTTCGTGGCGTGGTGGCGCGCGGCCAACCGCCCGTTACATCACCTTCGACTGCTCCAGCTCGACCTGCAGGGTGCTGGCCAGCTCGTCGCGGGAGACTTCGAACTGCTGTTCGCGCACCAGGTCCTTCACCGCCACCACGCCGCGCGCCAGCTCGTCTTCACCGGCCAGCACCACGAAGCGGATGCCCGCCTTGGCCGCGTACTGGAACTGCTTGCCGATCTTCTTCGGCTCCATCTGCACTTCGGTGTTGATGCCACCGGCGCGCAGGCGACGCGCGATGTCCAGCGACTGCGGCATGCCCTGCTCGTCCATCAGCGCCACCAGCGCCTGCACGCTGCTGGCCTCGATGCCATCGATCAGGCCAGCCTCGCGCAGCTGCCAGAACAGGCGCGACAGGCCGATGGAAATGCCCACGCCCGGCAGCTTCGACTTGCTGTAGTGGCTGGCCAGGTCCTCGTAGCGGCCGCCCGAGCAGATCGAGCCGATCTGCGGGTGGTCGGTCAGCGTGGTCTCGTAGACGGTGCCGGTGTAGTAGTCCAGGCCGCGCGCAATGGAGAAGTTCAGGCAGTATGCGGTTTCCGGCACGCCCAGCGCCTGCACCAGCTGCAGCACCTCGCGCAGTTCGGCCACGCCAGTGCGCAGGATCTCCGAAGAACCGGCGTTGGCTTCAAGCGTGGCCAGCTGCGCCAGTGCATCGGCATGCCCCTGCGAACGCACGGCCACGAATGCCAGGATCTTCTCGACCTGCTCGCCCGGGATGTTGAAGCCCTCGCCCACCAGCGTCTCGCGCACGTAATCGGCGCCGCGCTTGTCCAGCTTGTCCACTTCACGCAGCACCGCCAGTTGGCGCTCGCCTTCGGCCACGCCCAGGCTTTCGAAGAAGCCGCGCATCAGCTTGCGGTTGTTCAGCTGGATGTTGAAGTCACCGATGCGCAGTTCCGAGAACACGGCGTGGATGACCGCCAGCACTTCGGCATCGTAGCGAACGCTCAGGCTGTCCTTGCCGATCACGTCGATGTCGCACTGGTAGAACTCACGGAAACGGCCGCGCTGGGCACGCTCGCCGCGGTACACGCGCTGCATCTGGTAGCGACGGAACGGGAAGGTGAGTTCGTGTTCGTGCTCGGCCACGTACCGCGCCAGCGGCACGGTCAGGTCGAAGCGCAGCGCCATTTCCGGCAGCGAACGGTCACCCGATTCGGCGGCGTTGGCCAGCGCACCGGTGGACTGCACGAAATACACCTGGCGCTCGGTCTCGCCACCGGACTTGGTCAGCAGCACGTCGGACAGCTCGAACACCGGCGTCTCCACCGGCAGGAACCCGAAGCGCTCGTAGTTGCGACGGATCACGTCCAGCATTCGCTGGAACGCAATCTGTTCGCGCGGCAACAGTTCAAGGGTGCCGGGCGGGGTACGGGGCTTGATCACGGGCGGAACTCCTGCTGGAACGGGACGTGGGAGGGGGCGACATTCTAGCGCCCCCGCCTCGGGCAGGGTCGAACGGCCGCTTGAAGTATCATAAGGCCCTCCCCGCCCGCGATACGCCCCCGCAACATGTCACGGCCTTCCGGCGCTCCGCCCGCCACCAACGATCCCGCCTCGCCGTCCTGCAACACGCTGGACTGCCTGCACTGCTCGGTTCGCCACCTTGCGGTGTGCTCGGCGCTGTCGCCCGATGAAGTGCAGGCACTGGAACAGGTCACCGTTTCCCAGCAGGTCAGCATGGGCAGTACCCTGGCCCGCACCGGCGAAGAGCGCGACCATGTCTATACATTGACCGCTGGCGCACTGCGACTGGTACGCACCCTGGCCGACGGCCGCCGCCAGATCAACGGTTTCGTGCTTCCCGGCGACTACCTCGGACTGAGTGGCAGCGACCATCACCGCTACGACATCGAAGCCATCGCCGACAGCCGCGTATGCCGCGTCGCGTTGCCGCAGATGAAGGCGCTGCGCAGCCGCTTCCCGCACCTGGAGCGCAAGCTGCTGCAGCGTGCCTGCCAGGAACTGGATGCCGCGCAGGACGCTGCACTGGCGCTGGCACGCCTGCAGCCGGCAGAGAAGCTGGCTGATTTCCTGCTGCGCCTGGCCGCGCGCGAGGCCAGGCTGGGTGGTGACGGCCTGCGCGTATCGCTGCCGATGGGGCGTGGCGATATCGCCGACCACCTGGGCCTGACCATGGAAACGGTCAGCCGCACCTTCACCAAGCTGCGCCAGCAGGGATTGATTGCCCTGCCCCATTTGAACGTGGTGGAGATCCTCGATGAGGATGGACTGCGCACGCTGGCCGGTGAAGGGTTGATCTGACCGCATCGCGGTTGGCTGGGTTGCCGGCCAGCGGCCGGCACTACCCGTGTTGCGCGAAGGGCATTGTAGAGTCGAGCCATGCTCGACTCATCGCGCCGTGCGCGAACAGCAGCCGAGCATGGCTCGGCTCTACATGGGAGCCAACACCTCACGCAACGCCGCATACTCCGCAGCCAACGGTTCCGCGTGCGCCGGCCGCTGCAGCAACGCATCCAATGCAGGCGGCACGGCCACGGGTTCGCCGATCAACGGTTCGACCACAGCCTCGAACTTGGCCGGATGGGCGGTAGCCACCACCGCCCAGTCACCCTTGGCACCACGCGCACGCAGGCCCTGCAGCACCTTCACCGCCGTGGCCGTGTGCGGGCAGAACAGCTCGGCGCTGCTGGCATGCGCTGCCGCAATCGTCGCGCGGATGGTCACGTCATCCACCGAGAACGCGCGGAAGGCAGCGCGCAGCCCGGCATCATCACCGTGATAGAGCCAGCGCAGGCGTTCGAAGTTGCTTGGCGCCCCCACATCCATTGCGTTGGCAACCGTGGCCACACTGGCCTGCGGCTGGTAGTCGCCACCGTTGAAGTACGCCGGCAGTACCGCATTGGCATTGGTGGCCAGCACGATCTGCCCGATCGGCACGCCCAGCGCGCGCGCCAGCACGGCCGCCATCGCATTGCCAAGGTTGCCGGTCGGCACCACCAGGTTGAGCCGGCGACGATGCGTCGCGTAATGGGACAACGCCGCATGCGCGTAATAACTCATCTGCGGCAGCAGGCGGCCGAGGCTGATGCTGTTGGCCGAACTCAGCGGCACCTGCGCCTGCAGTTCGCGGTCAGCCAGTGCCTGCTTGACCATCGCCTGGCAATCGTCGAACGCGCCGGCCACGCGCAGCGCCTGGATGTTGTCGCCGAAACAACCGAGCTGATGCGCCTGCCGCGGTGACACGCGGCCATCCGGATACAGCACCACCACGCGTACGCCGGGCTGGCGATGGAAGGCCGCGGCAACGGCGGCGCCGGTATCGCCGGAGGTGGCGACGACGATGGTCAGATCACGGTCCTTGCCGGCCTGCAGCCGCGACAGCGTACCGGCCAGGAAGCGCGCACCGATATCCTTGAACGCCGCCGTCGGCCCATGGAACAGCTCCAGCACATGGTCACCGCCGCCGAGTGCACGCAGTGGCACCGGGAAGTCGAACGCCTCGCGGCAGATCGAAGGCAGCGCTGCCTCCAGAGCATCACCTGCGAAGAACGGTGCCAGCAGATCGGCGGCGGTATCGGCCAGCGTTGCGCCGGCCTGCAGCTCACGTGGCGCCGGCAGCACCTGCGGAACATACAGCCCACCATCGGGCGCCAACCCTGCAGCGATCGCCGCACTGAGGCCAACGGCCGGGGACTGACCCCGGGTCGAAACAAATTGCATGGGTTGGGTATCCAGTAAAGGGGAAGGATTCAGCACAAGCGGGCTCCCGGTGCATCCAGCGGCGACACCCAGGCATCGCTGTCGAAACCGGCGGCGGCGAATGCCGCCTGCACCGGTGCGGCAGCGGCGCGGGCCTGGTCGGCGTCCTCGAACCAGGCGAACACGCTGGGGCCAGCGCCCGAAATGCCCGCGCCCATCGCATGCGCAGACAGCGCCGCATCGCGTGCGGCCTCGAAGCCCGCAATCAGGCCGGCGCGGCGAGGCTCCACCAGCACATCACGCAGGCCTGCGCGGACCAGCGCGGCGTCGCTGCGATGGCAGCCACTGAGTACCAGCGCAAGGTTCGCACTCTGTGCCACGAATTCACCCAGCGCGTAGCTGCCCTGCAGCACCTGGCGCGCACGGCGTGTTTCCAGCACCGCGTGCGGATGCACCAGCAGGCTGTGCCAGGCCGCCGGCACAGGAATTGGCAGCAGGCGGTCGGCCGTACACAGTGCAAGCCCGCCCAGCAGCAATGGCCCTACGTTGTCACCGTGACGGCCACCACTGGCCACCGCCTCGCCATCCAGCGCAAATGGATACAGCGCCTCGCGCGTCAGCGGCGCATCCAGCAGCGCATTGGCGGCGACCAGCGCCGCGACACTCGACGCTGCCGAACCGCCCATGCCGGAACCGAACGGGATGCCCTTGTCGATCTCGACTGCGAAACCGATATCCAGGCCCAGGCCTTCGCGCAGCGACATCAGCGCAGCCCCGGCGGTGTTGCCGGCTGCGTCCAGTGGCAGCGCGACAGCACTGCCACGGATCGCATCGATGCGCACCGCAGGCTCGTCGATGCGGCGCACGCTCACGGTATCGCCGATACCGGCAATGGCATGGCCGAGAATGTCGAAGCCCACTGCCACGTTGGCCACCGAGGCAGGCGCGAACGCACGTGCGATCACAGCCGCGCTCCTTCACCGGCGGCGACCCGCAGCAGGTCCGCGAACACACCCGCTGCCGTCACCTCCGGACCCGCACCCGGACCCTGCACCACCAACGGGTTGTCGCAGTAGCGACGGGTACGGAACTGCACCACGTTGTCGGTCAACCGAAGGTTGGCGAAGGCGTGGTCGGCGGGCAGTTCCTGCAGGCCCACCGAGGCACCGTCAGCGCCCAGCTGTGCCACGTAGCGCAGCACCGCGCCACGCGCCCGCGCGTCCTGCAACCGCTGCAACAGGCTGGCATCGGACTCGCCCAGCCGCGCCATGAAGTCATCCACGCTGCCGTCGCGCAGCAGCGCCGGCACCAGGCTTTCCACCTGTACCTGTTCCAGGCTGAGCGCGTGGCCGGCCTCGCGGGCGAGGATCACCAGCTTGCGCGCCACGTCCACGCCCGAAAGATCATCACGCGGGTCCGGCTCGGTGTAGCCCATCGACCGCGCCTGCGCGACCAGCTGCGAGAACGGCTGGCTGCCATCGAAGCGGTTGAACAGCCAGGCCAGCGTGCCGGAGAAGATGCCTTCGATCGCCAGCACCTCGTCGCCCGTATCGACCAGATCACGCAGCGTGGTGATCACCGGCAGGCCCGCGCCCACCGTGGCTTCGTAGCGGAAGCGCGCACCACTGGCCGCCGCAGCAGCGCGGATGCGCTGGTAGCGCGGCAGTGGGCCAGCACCGGCTTGCTTGTTCGGGGTCACCACGTGGATGCCGGCTGCCAGCCAGCCCTCGTAGCGCTCGGCCACCTCGGCGCTGCCACTGCAGTCGATCACCACCGCATGCGGCAGGTGCGCGGCCAGCAGGTGTTCGGTGAAGCGATCCAGGTCGCTGGGCTCGCCCGCGTCCTGCAATGCCTCCCGCCAATCGGCGTGCAGGCCATCCACTTCCAGCCGCATGCGCGAACGCGAGGCCAGCGCGCGCAGGCGAAGATCCACATTGGCCTTGGCCAGCAGCTGCGGGCGGGCCGCCAGCAGCTGGTCCAGCAGTGCCGCGCCGACGTTGCCCGGCCCGATCACACCGACCGCGAACGTCTGCGGCGACAGCCAGAAGCCCGCATGTGCGGCCCGCAATGCGCGGGTGGCATCGGCACTGTCCACCGCCACAGAAATATTGCGCTCCGACGAGCCCTGCGCGATCGCCAGGATGTTCACCTGCGCGCGTCCCAGCGCCTCGAACAGGCGCGCCGCCACACCGGGCTGGCCGGCCATACCGTCGCCCACTGCCGCCAGCACGCTGACGCCCTCGCTGACCTGCACGCGCTGCACCTGCCCTACCGACAGTTCATGCGCGAACGCATGCAGCAGTGCCTCACGGCCACGCGCCGCTTCGGCGGCGCGAACCACGCAGCAGATCGAATGCTCTGACGAACCCTGCGAGATCATCACCACCGACACCTGCGCCTGGCGCAGCGCCGCGAACACGCGCTCGGCGGTACCGGGCACGCCGATCAGGCCGGTGCCCTCCAGGTTCAACAGGGCCAAGCCGGGGCTCAGGGTCAGGCCCTTCACCGGCCCGCGCGGCGAGCGCTCGGCGCTGATGCGCGTCCCCGGATGCGCCGGCTGGAAGGTATTGCGGATGAAGATCGGCAGGCCGAGGCGGATGGCCGGCGACATCGTCTGCGGGTGCACCACCTTGGCGCCGAAATAAGCCAGCTCGCAGGCCTCGTCGTAGCTCAGTGACTCCAGCTGCACCGCCTCGGGCACCAGCCGCGGGTCGGCCGACAGCACGCCGTCGACGTCGGTCCAGATGTGCAGTTCATCGGCATTGAACAACGCGGCGAAGATCGCGCCGGAATAGTCGCTGCCGTTGCGGCCTAGCGTGGTGATGCGGTCATGGCGGTCACGGGCAACGAAACCGGTGGCGACCAGGCGCATCTGCGGATGCCGCAGGCGCCACTTGGCCAGGCGGTCCGCGCTGGACTCCCAGTCGACATCCACACCCAGTTCGCCATGCCCGACCACCAGCACGTCGCGTGCATCGAGTACCGCACAGTCTTCGCCCAGGGCACGCAGGTGGCTGCCGAGCAGCTGTGCGGAAAACACTTCGCCCAGGCCCTGCACACGGTCGAGCACTTCGCGCGGCAGCTCGCCGATCACCGCCAGCGCCGCCAGCACTTCGGCCAGCTGATCGAAGCGGGCGTCGATCCATTCGACCGTCTCGCCGACCTGCTCGCCCAGCAGCGCCACGGCGGCGCCGCGATGGCGCGCGCGCAGGGCATGCCACGCCTCGCGCCAACCTTCGTCGCCCTTGGCCGCCAGCTGCGCCAGATCAATCAGCGCGTCAGTGACGCCCTTCATCGCCGAGACGACAGTGACCTGCAGCGGTTCGGGGCGGGCCAGCAGCAGGCCGGCAACATGGCGATAGCGTTCGGCATCGGCCACCGAGGTGCCGCCGAACTTGTGCACGACAGTGGACGGCGCAGCCAGATCGGCCGGGGCAACGGGATGGGCGGGGGCGTGGGAAGACATGCAGACCTCGGCAGGAGGCCCCGTCGCATGCAGGTGTCGAGTTTCCCCGCCACCTGGATGGTGCGGGGCCGTGGTTTTCGGGAGTTACACGAAGACGACGGGCCGCACCAGGGCAGTGGTGACGGTGGTGGTGGTAATGGTGGTGGTGGCGACCGGCGCAGTCGAACGGCCCGCAGTGGCGGGGGCGATCAGGCTGGCGTGGGCGGCATCAAGGACCATGGCGCACAGAAAACACTGCGCATGGGCCTGCTGTCAAGTGTTGCACCGCAAAAGACCACTGCCGCGATCATCGGCTAACGTGCGTACATTTGGTTGCAACTGAGACCAAGCGCGCATCAGCACGCTTGTCGACCGGATTCAGCCGGCATGTTCGGCGATCGCCCGCGGCGTGCGATGGGCATGCGCGCACAGCATCACGCCGGCCATCAGCAACACGATGGCCAGCGCTTCCAGCAGCGACGGCCAACGCTGTTGCCAGGCGAAGGCATACAGCAGTGCGAACAGCGTTTCGAACACGATCATCTGGCCAGTCAGGGTCAGCGGCAGCAGGCGGCTGGCGCGGTTCCAGAATGCGTTGCCGAGGATCGAGGCCACCACTGCCACACCGGCGCTGATCGCCCAGAAGCCACTCCACTGCGCCGCCGAATGGCTGCCGGTGTGACCGATGAAGGCCATCGGCACCAGCAGCAGGGCCAGGCCGCCAGTCGTCACGCCGGTCAGCAGCGACCAGTCGTGGCTGGACAGATCCGGTCGGCGCGCCAGCCAGCGGCTGTTGCCGATCGAGTACAACGCCCACGAGAACAGCGCGCCGAACGCGCACAGCAGGCCGATCAGGCGCTGCCGCCACGGGGTGGCCAGGTGCTCGGACATCAGCGCTTCCCAGCCAACCAGTCCCACGCCGAGCACGCACAGGCCCAGCGCCGGCAGCAGCTGCCTCAGCGGCACCGCCCCCTGCTCGCGCACGCCAACGAGGGTGACCACCACCGGGATCAGGCCGACAATCAAGGAGGCTGCAGCGCCACCAGCCCACTGCACCGCCACGGCCAGCAGCAGGAAATAGACCAGGTTGCCTGCCAGGCTCAGCCACAGCAGGCCGATCCATTCGGCACGGCCCAGCCGCGGCGCCAGCCGCTTCCATCGCGGCAGCAGCAGGGCTACGGCGATCAGGCCGTAGACCAGATAGCGACCGGCCGACAGTTGCAGGGCGTTGAACGACTGCAGCACGGCGGGCGCGAGGAAAACCACGCCCCACAGTGCGCCGGCGGCAACGCCATTGGCGATGCCCAGGGCCATCGGGTTGTTGCGCATTCGGGTTCTTCGGGGGAGAGAACGGGCCGCGCAGTGTAAGTGCTGGCCGGTAGGGGCTCTTGACCCAGGCTATTGCCTTGTCATCTCTGTAGAGCCGAGCCACTGCTCGGCTGCGATTGGCCGCTGTGCAGATAAGGGCAGCCGAGCGTGGGCTCGGCTCTATAGATCAGCCGGCGCTCCTGCGCCACGCAGCCGGGGTCTGGCCACACTCGCGGCGCAGCGCACGAGTCAGTGCGCTCTGCTCGGAATAGCCTGCGGCCAGCGCGATATCGCTGATCGGCGCCGTACTGGTGCGAAGCTGGTGCTTGGCCCAGCGCAGCCGGCACGCGCTGAGCCAGGCCTGCGGGCTCAGCCCGAACTCGCGCTGGAACAATGCGTGCAACCGGCTCTCGCTGACACCGACAAATCCGGCCATCCGGGCAACCGGCCAGGCCCGGCCGGGATCGGCCTGGACCGCCGCACACAGGCCCTGCATGCGCGCGCCACTGCCCGCCGGTGCAAACACCTGCAGCAGCTGCGGCAGCAGCGCCGGCATCGGCTGCCCTGTCTGCACGTCGGCCAGGCGCCGGCGCAACGCCAGCGGCAGATGCAGCCAGCGCTGCCGGCACAGATGCTCCTGCGTGCCGTCATCCAGCACGCCTGGAGGACAATCAACGATCACGAAACCATTGGGGCCGTCCGCCATCTGGTCATGCGCTTCGCCGGCAGCAACAAATGCCCCCTGCAGCAGGTCCAGCCGACCGCCGCGCCCTTCCATCTCGAACTGCAGCTCGCCCTGCAGCGGCAGAACCCACTGCGCGTAGTCATGGCGGTCCAGGCCGGTGGCCTGCCCGTAGTGCCGCAGATGGAAGATGGCGCCCATCCGGGCAGTGTGCGCGTGTAACAACGGCCGTGCAAACCGCTGCTATAGTCGGTCCGTCATCCAACGCAGGGAGTGCAGGTCATGACCCATCAGCAGCTGTCCCTGGTGCTTGCCACCAGCCTCGGCCTGGCGCTCACCGCCCCGGCCTCCGCTCAGGAACGTACCCCACCGGCGCCGCACTGCATGGACGCGGTCGGCGTCCAGGAAGTGGAGCAGGCGTCACCGCGTTCAATCGCCCTGCGAGCCGCCTCGGGCCAGGCTTATCGGATCGACTTCAGCGAGGAGTGCCCCGGCGTCCGCGGTGCCACCACGCTGAAACTTGAGGCGCCCGCTGGCTGGGCCTGCGGTCGCCCCAGCGAGCGTGTGGTGGTCGATGGCCGCAGCTGCGCGATCAGCGCGGTGACCCCCGTGCAGGATCGCGACTACGCCAACGTGGCCCGCGACAGCGACCGCCTGCGCATGGCCACCCTGCCCGCCCTGACCATCCGCGAGCGCAGGGACATCCGCCGCAGTTTCGGTGGTTCGCCGTCGTACTGCTTTGCCACGCGCAACGTGCGCGCGTGGTCGTCCGACCCGCAGGGCATGCTGGTGGAGACCAATCCGCATCGCAATGGTGGTCACCGCTACTATCGCGTGGAGCTTGGCAGCCACTGCCGCCAGCTCGACCGTGCGCCACAGCTGAGCTTCCACTCCGGGATGCAGAACGGCCTGATCTGTGGCAATCCGGGCGATCGCATCCTTACCGCCGGATTCGAGAAGGGTGACCTGCGCAACGATGCACTGGCGCCGCTGCCGCAGTACACCCACGGCGGCTGCACGATCCAGGCGGTCTATCCGGCTTCCAGCCAGGCGTCGAACTAACCGTCGACGCCGAGGAAGGTGAACGGTGCGCTGGGTACGAACTGGCCCAGCGCATCGCCGGCAAAGGTGTTGCGCTGGTCCTTGCCGAGGTCCAGCTTGAGGACCTGGCCGCCGAAGTCGACCTTGTTCAGATCAACCCAGAAGGTGTTCGGGGTCAACGCCGACTCGAAGAAGTACAACCGCCGCTTGTGGTCGGCTACGGTGCGCCAGCGCGTGGAAGAAATGTTCGGCTCGCCTGGCGTGGTGATGCCATACGGCACCGATGCATTGCGGATCACGCTGAACACGCTGGCCAACGCCATCACCGGGTCTTCGGCCTTGGGAATGGCATTGATGTAGAACGAGGCGCGGGCGAAGCGGTCGGCGGAACGGTTGGTGCCGGGCAGCATCACCGTGCCACCGATCTGCTGCCAATAGCTGTTCAGCGCCAGCTGGTGCTCGAAGATCGGCGAGTTGGTCATCACCTGGTAGCGCCGGTCATGATGGATCACCTGGCGACCGCCGATGTATTCGACGATCGCGCTGTCGCCGCTGGCATCGGACAGCGACAGGTGCAGCGTCGCCTGGCGGTCTTCGCCGGGCACCTTGTCGGTGACGATCGAGTACGGCTCGCGCTTCAACGCGGTGACCGCCTCTTCAACGGTAGCGAAATTGTCCAGCACATACTGCGCCCACAGCGAAATCGCCAGGCCCGGCTTGTTGCCACGCTTCTGCGGATACTCCGATTCGACCAGCCACAGCAGGTTGGCCACCAGGCCCTTTTCGTTCATGCCGTCGGTGGTCGACACGTCGTAGCCGGTGGCCACCACGCTGCCGTAGCGCGCGGTCCACGCCAGCGACTTCGGGCCGGCCTGGCCGGTGCGCGCAATGCCGCGCGGCAGTATGTAGAGGTTGGTCGCCACATCGACCTTCCAGTCCATCGAGCGCGCGGTGATCACATCGCCGTTGTCACCCAGGTACACCGCACGCGTGCAGGCCAGTGCCGGCGTGATCGCGGACGCCAACGCCACGGCCAGCATCACCTTTCCTTTCCAGTTCATCCGTGCCATGCACTACGCTCCTTTCCCCGTGATGCATGATCTGATCCGATCCAGGGTGACACCGGAGTGAAGCCTCAGCGCGCGAACCAATCGTGCGCCCAGAAGCCCAGGACCATGGCAGGCACGAACCACAGCGCCTCGCGCGATGCCGCCGCCAGCCCCGCGATGGCCGGGCCCGGGCAGTAGCCGGCCCATCCCCAGCCGATACCGAACAGTGCGGCACCCAGCAGTAGACGCGTATCGACATCGCGCGCGGTGGGCAACTGGAAGCGCATCGCGAACCACGGCCGCGCGCGCCGCAGCGCCCAGCGCTGGCCGGCCGCACTGACCAGCAGCGCCGCCCCCAGCACCCATAGCAGGGTGGGATCGAAATCCCCGGTGACATCAAGGAAGCCGAGCACGCGACGCGCATCGGTCATGCCGGAAAGGGCCAGGCCTGCGCCGAACAGCGCACCCGCTACAGCGGCAGCAGCCCTCGGACGACTCATGCCAGGGCTCCACCGTGCCGGACCAGGAAGGTCGTCAGCATCGCGAACGCCATGAATAACAGCACCGCCAGCGACGATCGCTTCGAACCGCGCGCCAGGCCACACACGCCGTGGCCACTGGTACAGCCGCTGCCCAAGCGGGTGCCGAAGCCGACCAGCAGGCCGGCGCCGACCAACTGCCAGGCCGGCAATGCATCACGCAGCAGTGCGCGCGGCGATGCCGCGGGCACCGACTGCCACCACAGCACCAGCCCCGCCGATGCCAGCAGGCCGGCCAGGAATGCCCAGCGCCAGCCACGCTCGCCTTCGGCTGCCCGCAGGCTGCCCGCGGCGATGCCGCTGATGCCCGCCACGCGCCCGATGCTGGCCAGCAACAGCACCGCAGCGGCACCGATCAAGGCGCCGCCGGTGACCGCACCCCAGGGCAGGTTCATGCCCCACCCTCTTCGCCACCGCACATGGAATTGCTCCTTAATTTAGACTACTCTAAATTAGATCATCCTAAACAAAGGAGTCAACATGGTCCGGTCCCTGCCCGACGGCGCAGCCATGGCCGAACACGCTTCAGAGGCAGCCACGCTGCTCAAAGGCCTGGCCCACCCCGCCCGGTTGCGGGTGTTGTGCCGCCTGGTCGAAGGCGAGGCGGCAGTAGCGGAGCTGCAGGCGCTTACCGGGCTGAGCGCGTCGGCGCTGTCCCAGCACCTGGCGGTACTGCGCGCGATGAAGATCGTGGCGACCCGGCGCGAGGCACAGGCGATCCACTATCGGGTGGTCGAAGGGCCTGCGCTGGGTGTGCTGCAGGCCCTGCACGCTGCCTACTGCGGCCGGGCGTGAGGTTGAATGTCAGCCGGCATGCAGCGCCGGCTGCACCACCGTGTCCAGCAGGTCGACCGGTGTCGGCGCCGCGCGATCCCCCTCCAGCGCCCGGCTGAAACCGGCCCAGTCGCTGGATGACAACTGGCGCAGCAGCGCTGCCTCCACCGGCAACGCCCGCATCGACCAGTAGGGAAACTGGCGCTGGCCGAGGCGGCCTCGCGCCAGCTCGATGATGTCGATGTGACTGCCGGCCTGGAGAATGCGCTCATACACCGAGTCGATGCCATCCGGCGGCCCCTCGATGTACTGCAGGAAACGATTGCCATCGTGCAGCAGCACTCCGGTCACCCCCGCCATCTTGTTGAAACGCGCAGCGTCTTCGACCAGCGCCTGCAGGCGTTGGCTGGAGAGCTCCGGCAGCGCCCGGCTGATGTAGGCGATGGCGCGCAATGGCATGGTGCTTCCTTGGCTGGGTGTGAACGCACGGTAGCAGTTGCGGACGAGCCCGTCTCAATACGCCCGCCCGTTCCCTGAAGAATTCAGGTTGCGATGGCGCCCGCCCCGTCCCACCGCCGCGGCAGCACGGCCTCGAACACGACCTGGCCTGCCTCGTTGCGCGCCGCGATCCGGCCGCCGTGCGCGCGCACGAACTGATCCACGATGTACAGGCCCAGCCCCAGTCCCTTGCTCTGGTGGAAACTGGCCTTGAACGGCTCGAACAAGCGCGGCAACAGCGCGTCATCAATATGGCCGGCATTGCTCACCCGCAGCACCACCGCGCGGGCATCGTTGCCATCCAGCTGCACGTGTGCCTCGCTGCCATGCGTCAACGCATTGCCCACCAGGTTTGCTGCGATCTGGCCCAGGCGGTCCATGTCGCCTTGCAGGCGCGTGTCGCCGACGGCGTCGAAACGAATGCGCTCCTGACCGTGGGCACTGCCCGCTTCGGCGATCACCGCACGGGTGACCTCACGCAGGTCGCAGGCGGTAGCCTGCAGCCGCAGGCCACCACTGCGGATCCGCGAAAAGTCCAGCAACTGCTCGACCATCCGCGCCATGCGCAGGGTACTGGCCTCCAGATGCGCCAGTGTCTGCTGCGCGCTGCTGTTGTTCGCCGGAAGCTCCAGCGCCAGCTTGTCGGCACACAACAGGATCGCCGACAACGGCGTGCGCAGATCGTGGGTCAACACGGCGGCCATCGTCTCGTTGAGCTTCAGCGCCCGCTCGAGCGCCTCGTTGCGGGCCTTCAGCAGCTGGCGCTGCTGGTACAGCTCGATGAAGACGTTGACCTTGCTCAGGATGACCTGTGGTGCCACCGGCTTGTGCAGGAAATCCACCGCACCGGTTTCGTAGCCCTTGAACGCACGCAGCGGATCGTCCGGCGAGGCGGTCAGGAAGATGATCGGCACCGTGCGGCTGCGATGCGAGCCGCGCATCAGTTCGGCCAGGGTGAAGCCATCGATCTCGGGCATGTGCACATCGAGCAACGCCAGCGCCACCTCGTGCTCCAGCAGCAGCTCCAGCGCCTCCGCGCCCGAACCGGCCAGCAGCAGGTTCACGCCCTCGCGCTGCAACAGCGCCTGCATGGCCACCAGATTCTGCGGCACGTCGTCGACGATCAGCAGGTTGACCGGGGACTGCGACTGCGCAGGGTCCGGCGGCAACAGGTTCATGCAAACAGCTCCTTCAGGCGACGACACATCAGTTCAAGGGGCAGCACGGCATCGGCACCAGCGTGCTGCAGGGCGGAGGCCGGCATCATCGATGCCTCGGCCTCCTCGGGACATTGCAGCCAGGCTCGACCACCGGCGCCGCGCACTGCGGCCACCCCTTCACTGCCATCGCTGCTGGCGCCGGTCAGCAGCAGGGCCAGCACCTGGTCGCCGAATACGGCCGCTGCCGATTCGAACAGCGGATCGATGGCCGGGCGCGAGAACAGCACCGGCGCGTCCACCGACAGCGCCAGCGAGCCGGCGTCTTCCACCAGCAGGTGGTAATCCGGCGGCGCGAAGGTCACCGTGCCACGCAGCAACGGCTGCTTGTCTTCGGCCTCGCGCACCGGCAGCGCGCAGTACGGTGCCAGCACTTCGGCGATGCGGCTGCTGCGATCGCGTGGCAGGTGCAGCACCGCCAGCACCGGCACCGGCAGCGTCGCGGGCAGCGCGCCGAGCACCGCCTGCAGGGCCGCGACGCCACCGGCCGAAGCCCCGATCACCAGTACGGCCGGGGGTGTCGGCGTGGCCATCAGGCCACCTTCCGGTACAGGCGATGCTCGCGCGAACAGACCTCGAACGCATCGTGGTGGCACCCGAACTGCAGCGACTCCTTGCTGCCCAGGCCCAGGAAGCCGCGGTGCACCAGCGCTTCACGGAACAGGCCCACCGCGCGGTCCTGCAGGTCGCGGTTGAAATAGATCAGCACGTTGCGGCACGACACCAGGTGTACTTCGGAGAACACCGTGTCGGTGGCCAGGCTGTGGTCGGCAAACACCACGTTGCGGCGCAGCTGCCGATCGAACACCGCGCCATCGTAAGCCGTGGCGTAGTAATCGGACAGCGACGCGGCGCCACCGGCCGCCAGATAGTTGCGGCTGAACTGCGCCATCCGGTCGATGCCATAGGCCCCGGCTTCCGCGGTGGCCAGCGCCGCTGGATTGATGTCGGTGGCGTAGACGATGCTGCGCTCGAGCAGGCCTTCCTCGTGCAACAGGATCGCCAGCGACCAGACTTCTTCGCCCGTACTGCAACCGGCCACCCACAGCTTCACCGACGGATAGGTGCGCAGTACCGGCACTACCTGCTCGCGCAGCTCACGGAAATAGGCCGGGTCACGGAACATCTCCGAGACCTGCACGGTGAAGAACTGCATCGCCTGCGCGAACAGGTCCGGCTCGTGCAGCAGGCGGTGCTGCAGATCGGCCAGCCGCCCGCACTCATAACGCTGCATGGCCTGGCGGATCCGTCGGCGCAGCGACGACACCGCGTAACTGCGGAAATCGTAGTGGTAGCGCTGGTACAACGCTTCCAGCAGCACCTTCAGCTCCAGGTCGAACAGGGCCTGCTCGTTCATTGCCGCGAGCACCAGACCCGGCACAGCGATACCAGCTTGTCGACGTCGATGGGCTTGGCGATGTAGTCGTTGGCACCGGCCTGCAGGCAGCGCTCACGATCGTCCGGCATGGCCTTGGCGGTCAGCGCGATGATCGGCAGGTCCTGCAGGTGGCGTTGCGCGCGGATCTCCCGCATTGCGGCCAGCCCATCCTTCTCCGGCATCATGATGTCCATCAGCACCAGGTCGACCTCGCGCTCGGCCAGGCGATCCACCGCTTCCTGGCCATTGCGCGCGATCTCCAGGGTCACGCCCAGCGGTTCAAGCACACTGGACAGTGCGAAGATGTTGCGCACGTCGTCCTCGGCCAGCAGCACCGTCCGACCGTCGAGCACAGTATCGCGACGGCGCGCCTCGCGCAGCAGGCGCTGCTGGTCGGTCGGCAGGCTGGCCTCCACGCTGTGCAGGAACAGGGTGACCTCGTCCAGCAGGCGCTCGGGCGAACGTGCGCCCTTGATGATGATGCTCTTGGAATAGCGACGCAGGCGCTGCTCTTCCTCGCGGCTGAGCGCGCGACCGGTGTAGACGATCACCGGCGGGAAACCGACATCGTCGTTGCTGGCCATGTGCTCGAGCAGGTCGTAGCCACTGCCGTCGGGCAGCGACAGGTCCATCACCATGCAGTCGAACGTGACCGTGCTGAGCTGTTCCAATGCGCCGGCCAGGGTGCCCACCGCGACGATCTGCAGCTGGTCGCGGCCCAGCAGCAGTTCCAGGTTGCGGCGCAGCTCGCTGTCGTCCTCGACGATCAGCAGCCGCCGCACGTCGCGTTGGCTGGTCTGTTCCAGCTGCTCGATGGCCGTCACCAGCCGCTCGCGCGTGGTCGGCTTGATCGCAAACCCGATCGCGCCCAGCTCGCGCGCCACCTGGCTGCGATCCGTGGCCGAGACCACATGCACCGGGATATGGCGGGTATCCGGGTTGCGCTTCAGCCGCTCCAGCACGCTCAGCCCGGACACATCGGGCAGGCCGATGTCGAGCAGGATGCCATTCGGGCGCAGTTCGCTGGCCAGGGCCAGTGCCTCTTCCGCCGTGCCCGCCACCACACAGTCGAAGTCCAGTTCATGGGCCAGGGCCACCAGCGCTTCGGCGAACGTGGCATCGTCCTCCACCGCCAGGATCAGGCGACCGGCGCGCTGCCGGCGACCACGGTCGTCGGCCACGCCGGCCGTCGCAGTGACCGGCGCTGCCGCGCTCGCAACGCGCACAGGCGCGGCTGGCAGCACGGCCGGTGCCGCCGGCGGCGCTGCCAAGGGACCCTCGGCAGCGTCAGCCGCGCTCGCGGCGGGCGCACCCTGCAACGGCAGCTCCAGGATGAAGCAGCTGCCGCGTCCGGGCTCACTGTCGACCTGGATGCCACCGCCCATGCGCTCAGCCAGATCGCGCGAGATCGACAGGCCCAGCCCGGTACCGCCGTAGCGACGGCGGGTGCTGCCGTCGGCCTGGCGGAAGGCTTCAAAGATGACGTCCAGCTGCTCGCGGGCAATGCCGATGCCGGTGTCGCAGACCTCGAACCGGATGCGGCCGTTACCGCCGGCACGCACGTGCAGGCTGACCTTTCCATGCTCGGTGAACTTCACTGCGTTGGCCAGCAGGTTCTTCAGGATCTGCTGCAGCCGCTGGCTGTCGACCACCAGCTGGGTCGGTGCCAGCGCGTCGGCTTCGATCTGCAACGCCAGGCCCTTCTGCCGCGCCATCGGTTCGAAGGTCTCGCGCAGGCGCTGCAGCGCGCTCTCGACCACCACCACTTCATCGGACAGTTCGACGTGGCCGGCCTCGATGCGCGACAGGTCCAGGATGTCGTTGATCAGCGCCAGCAGGTCGTTGTTGGACGAGAGGATCGCACGCGCGTACTTCACCTGCTCCTCGGTGAGCGTGCCATCCTTGTTGTCGGCCAGCAGCTTGGCCAGGATCAGCGAGCTGTTCAGCGGCGTGCGCAGCTCATGCGACATGTTGGCCAGGAACTCGGACTTGTAGCGCGAGGTCGCGGCCAGCTCGTTGCTGTTGCGCACCAGCTGGCTCTGCGCCACCAGCAGCGCCTGCTTCTGCGCCTCCAGCTCGTGGGTGCGCTCTTCCAGCTGCACGTTGCTCTGTTCCAGCTCGGCCTGCTGTTCTTCCAGGTGGCTCTGCGACTGGAGCAGGCTGCGGCTCTGCTCTTCCAGTTCTTCGTTGGCCACGCGCAGCTCTTCCTGCTGGGCCTGCAGCTCTTCACCCTGGCGCTGCGACTCTTCCAGCAGCACCACCAGCTGCGCACGCAGCAGCGATGCGCGCAGCGCCATGCCGACGGTCTCCGCACAGCGCTCCAGAAGTTCGCGATCCAGGTCACGCAGTTCGCCCACCTTGGCGCGACCCAGCTCGATGACCCCGACCACCGCGCCATCGCTGCTGATCGGCGCCAGGATGCGCTCGCGCACCGGCAACCGGCCGAGGCTGGTCTGCAGTTCAAGCACGGCGGCATCATCGCCGTGCAGGTGGCGGATGCGTTCATCACGAGCGACCTGCCCGGCCAGCCCTTCGTGAAGGGCCAGCGACGCTGGCGTTCCCGCAGGCAAGGCGATGCCACCGGTCAGCTGCAACCGCCCGCCTTCCAGTCGGTAGACCGCACCTACCTCCGCGCCGAGCTGCGCGGCCAGGCTTGTCGCTGCAGCCTCGGCGATCTGTTCCGGCCCCAGGTCACCGCGAAGGCTCGTCGCCACCGCGTTCTCGGCTTCCTGCAGCCAGAGCGCGCGCATGGCCTGGCGCCGGGCCTGGATCGCGCGCGAGACGATCAGTGCGATCATCAGGAAGGCACAGCCGCCAATGGTCCGGTTGACGAAGGAGAACGCCGAGTTGGAACTGGCGGGCGCGACGTTGAAGCCGATGACCAGCAGGAGGCAGGACAGCAGGGCCACCACGAACGGCGCCCGCGCGCTGCGCTGGAACACCGTGACGCCAACAGCCAGGAAGTAGGCCAGCCATACGGCATAGCCGAGCGGGACGACCAGTTCCAACGCGATGGTCGCGGCCAGCAGCACAGCGGACGTCATCCAGATCCAGCGGTCACGCGTAGTCGCACCAGGACGCATGCAGGTCGGTTCCAGAAGGCAAAGGGTGGAAGATGGTACTCCGTGTCGCATTCAGCCGCACAGGACAAATGGCACGTGTCAGGTGTGCACGCATCCTTCACACTTGAATGCCTAGCTTCACGTCCCTCACAGGGGTAACACTTATTTACACGTGGACGCAGCTGCCTCTACGACGTCCGTGCTGACGGACCCTTCCCGACAACTGCGACTGCTGATCGACAGCGTGCGCGATCATGCGCTGTACCTGCTTGATCCTGAAGGCATCGTCTGCAGCTGGAACCCCGGCGCCGAACGCATCAAAGGCTATTCAGCCGACGAAGTGGTGGGAACCCACTTCAGCCGCTTCTACCTGGCCAGCGACCGCGAGGCCGGCGAACCGCAGCGCCTGCTCCGCGTCGCAGCGCAACAAGGGCATGTCGCCAGCGAGGGCTGGCGGGTACGCCGTGATGGCTCGTCGTTCCGCGCCAGCGTGGTCATCGAGCCGGTCGTCGAAGCGGGCGAACTGCTCGGCTTCGTCAAGATCACCCGTGACATCACCGAGCAGTGGCAGGCGCAACGGCTGCTGCGTGATGCCCAGCGTGCGCTGCGCAATACCCAGCAGTTCGAAACGGTCGGCCGGCTCAGCCGCGGCCTGTCGCACGAGTTCAACAACCTGCTGACCACCATCGGCAACGCGCTGGACCTGCTGTCGCTGCGCGTCAGCGGTGACGATGCACGCGCGGCCGAGCTGCTGGATGCCGCGCAGGCGGCCACTGACCGTGGCGCGCTGCTGACCCGCCAGCTGCTGGCCTTCAGCACCGGCCAGACCCTGATCCGCGAACCGGTGGACATCAATACGCTGGTGCGGCAGTGGCTGCCGGACCTGCAACGCGCCTGCCCGCCCACGGTGACGCTGGATGCCCATCTCACCCCCGGCCTGCCGCAGGTGAGCACCGATGCGATGCAATTGCAGACCGCCCTGGCAAACCTGGTGGCCAATGCCGTGGAGGCCACCGCCGATGGCGGCCGCATCCTGATCGGCACCGCACTGGAACATCGCCTCGACCCGGATGCGGACACCACGCTGCAACGCGGCTATGTCACCCTCAGCGTCTGCGACGAAGGCCACGGCATGGCCGCCGACATCGCCGAGCGGGCCAGCGAGCCCTTCTTCACCACCAAGGACATCGGCAAGGGCAGCGGCCTGGGCCTGAGCCAGGTGTTCGGATTCACTACCCAGAGCGGCGGCTTCGTCGATGTGTCCACCACCCCCGGTGTCGGCACCACGGTCAGCCTGCTACTCCCCGCAACAGAGGATGCAACCGATGACCGATGAACCGATCCGCGTACTGATGGTGGAGGACCAGAACGATCTGCGCGAGATGATCGGCATGGCCCTGCGCGATTTCGGCATCGAGGTATCCACCACCGCCGACGGCCATGAAGCTGCCGCGTTGCTGAAAGGCGACGCACGCTTCGACGTGGTGTTCAGCGATGTCAGCATGCCCAACGGCATGTCCGGTATCGAGCTGAGCGAGCATGTGGCGCGCGAACAGCCGCAGGCGCGGATGATCCTCTCATCCGGATACGCGCGCTCGCAGCTGCCGCCACTGCCCGATCAGGTGGAATTCCTGCCCAAGCCGTATCGTTTGCGCCAGCTGGTGGAGCTGCTGAAGCAGGATTGAGGAAGGCCGGTCCAGCGCTCGACGGCCCTCATCCCTGACGCCCCATCGGCTTGCAATTATCCTGCGGGCAATGGTGTGCCCTGAAGGCCGCCACGCCGGAGCAGCGTTCAGCCCGAGGTGCGCTGCATGAACAGAAGGTCGGGGGTCGAGAACGCTTCAACCTGCTGGAAACCGAGGTCCCGGTACAGCGCCACGGCAGCCGTGTTGTCACGATAGACGCGCAGGGTGAGCTGCTGCACATCCGCTTGGCCCAGGGCCTGTGCACTCAATGCCTGCATGAGCAGCCGGCCAAGGCCGCGCCCGCGTGCCAGCGGGGAAACGATGATGCGGCCCAGATGTGCGGTGCGGGCGTCAGTCATCCAGTATTGGCCGAATCCAACGCAGGTACCCTGCCCGTCCAGCAGCGCCCAGCCTGGGCGCGACCCGAGTTCGAGCACCTGCGCGAACCGTTCCGGCAGCAGGGGAAACGGCACACCGGGGCCTGCCCAGCGCCGGGTCGCCTCGGCTGATTCAGGCCAGTTGGCCACGATGGCGTAGTGCGACGGCTGGACGGGGCGAAGCTGGGGGCTCATGGCGTTCATGGTGCGTCATCTGCGCCAGGCCTACACGCTGCGCGGCCGCATTTGGGATCTGCCATAGGGCAATAGATTCCAGACGCGCCGCCATCACGCCCCGTGTGCCGCCGCACCCAGCCCAGCCCGGTTTCGCGTGTTCAAAGGCCTCGGCGCGTTTCCCGTTGCCCCGCCCTCTGAAGCGGGTGTCTTCGCGACTGATCGGGCGCGTGACCGGCAGCCACGCCCACGTGGATTCGCGTCATGGCCTGCGCGGCGGCGGCGCTGGGCTGTCTGGGGAGGACTGCCTGCCGCTGCCGTCCGGCGAGCGGTTGCCATGCGGCTGTAGCAGATGGTGACCCCGGCCCGATTCGAACGGGCGACCTTCCCCTTAGGAGGGGGACGCTCTATCCAGCTGAGCTACGGGGCCATTGGCAGCGGAGAAGGATACCTCGTCTGGCTGAATGGACCAAGCGCGTGTCGTTCTGCGAATCGCCCGGACCCGATATGCTGGCCCGCCGCGACCCGTTGTGAACTGGATGTCCGACGCCTGGCGAACCCTTTCCGCCCTCGGCGACAGCCGATGGCTGCTGCCCATGGCCCTGGTGCTGCTGTTCACCCTCCCCCGCGCAGACGCACGCCTGAAATGGCGATGGCTGCTGGCCATCGCCGTCACCGCCGGCATCACGCTTGCTTCGAAGCTCGCCTTCATGGGCTGGGGGATTGGCATCAAGAGCATGCACTTCACCGGCGTCTCCGGGCATGCCGCGATGTCCAGCGTCATCTATCCGGTCGTTGGCGCGCTGCTGGCGGGGCCCGGCAAGCGCGCACGAGCGATCGGCTTGGCAATCGGCGTGCTACTGGCCACGGCCATTGCCTGGTCACGGATTCCGTTGCATGCGCATAGCCTTTCGGAGGTCATTGCCGGGCTGATGCTTGGACTGGGCTGCAGCACGTGGGCAATGCACACCGCGGGCCCCTCGTCTCGCCCTAACGCAGTGGCAGCCGCTGCTGCCGTACTCGCGGGAATGGTCCTGCCCCTCGCCTTGCCTGATGTCCACACGCACCAACTCGTCATCGCGTTGGCAAAGCTCATCTCTGGCAGGGCCGAGATCTTCCAGCATTTCTGAGAACTGCCAACGCGACCGCACAATTCCTTCACGTTCCTTGACAGAGCAAATGAATAGCAGCCAACATAGCGGTGGAAAAATTTCCCTCACGGAGTAGGAGACCCCGTAGATGAAGAAGATGATTGCCGCCCTGGCCCTGCTGGGCCTGTCCTCGCCGGTGTTCGCCCAGGAAGCTCCTGTCGCCGCCGAAACCAGCGCCGAAGTTGCTGGTGCTGAAGCTGCTGGCGCTGCCGCCACCGGCACCCTGACCACCGTCGCTACCGTGGGCCTGGGCATTGCCGCTGCTGGCGTGCTGTACAGCGTTGCTGCGGACAGCAGCAAGGACGACGCGGGCAACAACGGCGGTACCGGCACCACCAACCCGCCGACCGGCACCACCGGTACGACGGGCACCACCGGCACCAACTGATCGGTCCGCCGAAGCAGTAACCCCGCCCTCGCCGGGCGACGTTCGGCGAGGGCTTTTTCATGCCCGATCGGGCCAGGAACAGATTTCGATGGACTGCAAGCGTTTCGTAGCCACAATGACGGTGGCACTCACCCTGACCGGCTGCATGTGGGCGCCAGGCCAGCATCTTCGCTCGAGCACCTTCGCTCGCGATGATCAGCCCATTGGCAACGACCAGATCGAACTGATTCCGATCACGCCCAAGTTGATCGCCATGGAGCGCGCCACCCGCGACGTCGCGGCGCTGCCCGCTGCCCTGACCCAGTATCAGCCAGGCCCCTACCGCATCGGTGCCGGCGACATTCTCTATATCACGGTATGGGATCACCCCGAACTGACCGTGCCAGCGGGCCCGCAGCAGCAGCTGAACGCCGCAGGCCGCCTCGTGCAGTCCGACGGAACGCTGTTCTATCCCTACATCGGCAAGATCACCGCAACGGGCAAGACGCCCGGCGAACTGCGCGAAGAGATCTCCACCAAGCTGGCACGCTACATCGAAGCGCCGCAGGTGGACGTCTCCATGTTGACCTATGCCAGCCAGCGCGTCTGGGTCACCGGCGCCTCGCGCCAGGCTGCCACCGTTCCGCTGACGGTAACGCCGCTGACGATGGGCGATGCCATCAGCCAGGCAGGCCTTGATCCGGCACAGGCCGATCTGTCCGGCATTCGCCTGACACGTGATGGCACCACCTACACCATCGATCTCGATCGGCTGGGTCGCAGCGGCGGTGGTGACACCAATGTGTTCCTCAAGTCCGGCGATCACATCTACGTGCCCTATCTCGACCACAAGGAAGTATTCGTGGTTGGCGAGGTCAATCAACCCGGTGCACTGAACTTCAAGACCGGCGAGATTTCCCTGAGCCAGGCACTTGGCCGAGCGCGCGGCCTGTTGCAGACCACCTCCAACGGCAACGCTGTCTACGTGATCCGAGGCTCGAACGACCTGCAGACTACGCCGTCGCAGGTATTCCACCTGGAAGCGAAGTCACCCGCTGCATTTGCCGTAGCCAGCCAGTTCGACCTGCAGCCCGGCGATGTCGTATTCGTCGGCGCCGCTGGCGTGACCCGCTGGAGCCGGTTCGTGAACCAGCTGCTGCCGTTCACCTCCATCATCAGCAACGCCGCCAGCGCGCGCAACGATCTGGACAAGTGACGTGGCCTCTACCGTGAGCAGGATCGCTCAGGCCGCCACCCGACTCGCAAACCGCCGGCGCCCCGTGGCGCTGGCCTTGCTTGTACTCATCACCGCAACCAGTTGCGGCGTTGTGGGCAAGACCAGCGTCAAGTCGGTCCAGATGGCACTGCGGGGCAAGCCCGACGTGGAGCCTACGGCCGCCGAGGTGGCTGCCAATCGATTCCCGCAGATCAAGGTCACCGGTCCAGCGGGTGGCGCCGTCCTGGTGCTTGGCAACATCGACTCCGGGCGCCAGGCCTGGTACAGCTCCGAGCGAAGCATCGTCTTCCTCAATGATGGTGTCGTCGTCGGAACCCACGGCAGCAGCCCGGAGCTTCAGGACATGACGCTCGAAGGGGACTCCCCCTTCCACGCGCTGCACCGGATAGCAGACGGCACAACCGTGCAGCGCCGTTACGACGTCATGCCGGATTACCGGTATGGAATGAGCGTCACCGGCACCCTGACCACCGTGGGCAAAGAGAAGGTCCATATTTTGGGGAGCGAGCGCGAGCTGTTGCACGTGCGGGAGCGGCTTCAGGGCGACGGCTGGAAGCGCGACAACCACTACTGGGTCGATCCTGCCAACGGGTTCATCTGGAAGAGCATCCAAGCCATCGCACCCGACACCAGCCTTGAAGTTGTCCAGCTCAAGCCCTACTCGCAGGACCTGCAGAACCGATGACACTGCGACCGATCATCCTTGGGCTGGCACTGGCGCTGGCCACCCATGCGCACGCCTCATCGCCGATTGGCGTCGAAGCGGTCGGCCATGTCCGTAACCCTGGCGCACACACCCTCCCTGCCCAGGCCCGTCTCAGCGCGGCAGCACTCGCAGCAGCGCCGGATACAGAAGCCTACATGCCGGCAGCGTCGCTTCTGCGACAACGCTCACTGCTGCCTCAGACCCGCCTCAAGGCAGGCCTGCTCTTCGATCTTGAAACGCTCGCCTCTCAGCAGAACGCCCCGGAGCTTGCCGAAGCAGCCGCCCTACTGGCGCGCGAACTCGGGGATCTGCCCGTAACGGGGCGTGAGCCACAGCTACTTGATCCGCGCCGCCTTGAAGCCAGTGCATCGGAGAATCGGCCCGCGCTGGCCGGCGACCGCGTCGTCTATCCTGGCCGCCCCGAAACCGTGCAGGTTGTTGGCGCAGTGGCAAAGCCCTGCAAGCTGCAGCATCAAGCAACACTCGACGCGCGAAGCTACCGCAACGCGTGTGCCTTGCTGCCAGCAGCGAGCCGGGATGATCTCTACGTCATCCAGCCCGACGGCAACGTGCAGCAACTCGGCGTGGCCCTGTGGAACCGCAGCACGCCCGTGTACCTTGCACCTGGCGCGGTGATCTACGTGCCGCTGGACGCCGCCAAGATCCGCACGATTGCCCCCGATGTCAACGAGGATGCCGTGCGCTTCCTTGCCACCCAGGTGCTGGATGCACCCGGAGTTTCATACTGATGCGCCATCGCTCCGTCCCACTGGCACGCGCCGGTGTTGCCCTTCTCAGCCTGAGCGTCAGTGCTGTATTGCACGCACAAACTGCCCCTGCTCCCACCGCAAGTGATTGGGGTGGCGTTGGCTTGCTGCAGACCCCCACCGCACGCATGGCCGACGACGGCGAAGTGAGCTTCACCGCAAGCCATACCTCGCCCTACAGTCGCTACAACGTGGTGATGCAGCCGCTGCCCTGGGTCGAAGGCGCATTCCGCTATGTTTCGGTAGCGAACCGCCGCTATGGCCCGGAATGGCTGAGCGGCAAGCAGAACTACAAGGACAAGTCGATCGACCTCAAGGTCCGGCTGTGGCAGGAAAGCCGATGGGCGCCCGAGCTGTCCGCAGGCTTCCGCGATATCGGTGGTACCGGCCTGTTCTCCAGCGAATACCTGGTTGCGAGCAAGCGGTTCGGACCGATCGATGCAAGCCTGGGCCTTGCCACCGGCTACATCGGTAATCGAGGCGATTTCTCCAATCCGCTTCGGATGATCAGCGATCGCTTTGAAGAGCGTCCGCGCGCGCAGGGCACCGGCAACTTCAACAGCAAGGGCATGTTCCGCGGTCCCGTCGGCATCTTCGGCGGCATCGCTTACCAGACCCCATGGGAACCCCTGCAGCTGAAGCTTGAGTATGACGGCAACGACTACAAGCGCGAACCACAGAACAACAATCAGACTCAGAAGAGCCCGATCAACCTGGGCGCAAGCTATGCCGTGAATCCCAACGTGCAACTGCATCTTGGCTGGGAACGGGGCGACACAGCCATGTTCGGCATTACCTTGCGCGGCAATGTGGCACGAGCGAAGTCAACGCCCAAGCTGCTGGATCCGCCTCCGGTTGCGCGAGCATCCGCGGCCCCCTCTGCGCAGTCAATGGATGACATTGACTGGCCCGCACTGAGCCGAACGCTGGAAGAGAACGCTGGCCTCCGTGTCACGGACATCAGCCGGCGCGGCTCGGAAGTGATCGTCAGTGGCGAACAGCGCCGGTTCTACTACCCGGCCCAGGGTGTTGGCCGGGCCGCACGCATCCTTGATGCGGAACTACCTTCCGATTCGACGTGGTTCACGATCCAGAACACCCGCCTGGGCATTCCCGTCGTGGAGAGCAGCATCGAGCGCAGCACCTTCAACAGTTACCTAGACAATCGCATCCCGCTGAGCGAACTGGCGGGCCACATCGAGCAGGCAGCGCCCATCCGGCAGCGCGGTGAGCGCCTGTACACAGCGCCGCTTCAGCGCTATGACGGCGCCTTTAATATTGGATACCAGCAGCAACTGGGCGGTCCGGACGGCTTCTTCCTGTTCCAGGTTGCAGGCACCTATTCGGCCAACCTTCACTTCACACGAAACACCTGGCTGAGCGGAACGGTCAGCTACAACGCGTACAACAACTACGACCGCTTCCGCTACGACGCCCCAAGCAACCTGCCCCGGGTCCGCACGAACATCCGTAAGTACTTGACTACGGAAGACCTGACCCTGACCAACCTGCAGTTCACCAGCAATCATCAGCTGGGCAAAGACCTGTATGGCTCGGCCTACGCCGGGCTGTTCGAGGCCATGTACGGCGGTGTGGGTGGTGAGATCCTCTACCGCCCCCTCAATGAGCGCTGGGCCGTGGGTGCCGAGCTGAACTGGGTGAAGCAGCGCGATTTCGATCAGCGCTTCAGCTTCCGCGACTACAGCACCACCACCGGCCACGCCAGCTTCTATTATCAGTGGGGCGATGAGCACAAGATCACCAGCATGATCAGCGCCGGCCGCTACTTGGCGAAGGACTGGGGCGCCACGATCTCGGTTGCGCGCGCCTTCGACAATGGCGTCAACATGGGCGCATACGCCACCAAGACCGATGTTTCGTCCAAGGACTTTGGCGAAGGCAGCTTCGACAAAGGCATCTTCATTTCGATTCCCTTCGACTTCCTGCTGCCTCGTTCGACTCGCGCCCGTGCGACGTTCGCCTGGAATCCACTGTATCGAGATGGTGGCGCGCGATTGAGTCGAAGCTATTCGCTCTACCAGTTGACGTCGGAGCGGGACCCGGACTTCTTCTTCGACAATCTCGAAGACATCGCAAAGTAAGCCCATGGAAATCGAGCCATCTCGATTCCACCCAACCGAACAGGCAACATCGAAGTCTGCAAGGAAGAACAGCATGCGTGTAGCAATCATTCACGACTGGCTTACAGTCAATGCAGGCGCCGAGAAGGTACTGAAGCAGATGCTACTGCTGTACCCCCAGGCAGAGATATTCACTCTGGTGGATTTCCTCCCTGAGGAGGATCGCTCTTTCCTTGGTAGCCACAAGGTTCACACCAGTTTCATCCAGAGGCTGCCACGTGCACGCAAGAGCTACCGGAGTTACCTTCCGCTCATGCCACTTGCCATCGAGCAGTTTGATCTCAGCGGCTTCGACCTCGTTCTATCAAGCAGCTACGCCGTAGCCAAAGGCGTACTCACTGGCCCAGATCAAGTGCATGTTTGCTACTGCCACTCCCCGATTCGATATGCCTGGGACCTACAACCACAGTATCTGCGCGAATCCGGACTGGACCGGGGCCTGAAGAGTGTCATCGCACGGATCATTCTCTCTTACATCCGCATGTGGGATGTTCGGACCTCCAACGGCGTAGACCACTTTATTGCAAACTCCACCTTCATTGCCCGGCGCATACGCAAGGTATACGGCCGCGAATCCGTTGTGATCCCGCCACCAGTGGACATCCCGGAGACCCTCCCTGGCTCCATCCGCCAAGACTACTACGTCACCGCTTCCCGCCTCGTGCCCTACAAGCGCATCGATCTGATCATCGAAGCGTTCAATCGAATGCCTGATCGCAAGCTTGTTGTTATTGGTAGCGGACCGATGCTGGATCAGATGAAGCGACTCGCCAAGCCGAACGTGAGCGTTCTCGGCTACCAGCCTCAAGAGGTACTCGAGAAGCATCTCGCTGAGGCACGTGCATTCGTGTTTGCGGCCGAAGAGGACTTCGGAATTGCACCTGTGGAAGCACAAGCGTTTGGAACACCGGTAATCGCCTACGGGAAAGGAGGCATCCTCGACAGCGTCAAAGAAGGAGAAACAGGATCTTTCTTTTCCGAGCAATCTTCGTTGTCAATCCAAAACGCCATCAGATCATTCGAGCTGCGCTGCGCATCTTGGAATCACACCCAGATCTCCAAGCACGCCAACAAATTCAGTCCTGATGAGTTCCGCAATAGGCTGGCGAAAGAAGTTCAGCTTGCGCACCAGAACCATCAACGGCAGAAAAATCATGCCATTGATTAAACGCAGCTGCATAATACTGCACTCGAGCAAAGGGCTTTTCAGTTGAGATCGCGGGCGGACCTCGCACTGCAAAGGGTACAAGATGAACCTGACGCCTCAGCCCCTCTCGTAAGCCCAAAAATTCAAGACCGAGAATAATTATTTAGAGGTCCCTACACCAGCCAAGGAGAGGGACCACCTGAGAAACGGCCTCAGGCTTGCAAATCGAAGATCTCTGATTTTCGTTGCTTGGATAGGCGCTCAATGTCATTCAACATTGCGACTGTTCGTGACTCATAAGTGTGACGCCTTGCCTCAATCTGACCTCGATCCTTGGCCACTGAATCATCCATAAGGCTTGCCTCAATCTCGCTGACAAACTCATCCGCACCCGAAGCAAATCTACACACATGTGCAAACTCCCTCAGAGAATCAAGGCGCACACTTACAACGGGCAAGCCAGCAGCAAGATACTCAAAGAACTTCATTGGAAACATGCCAAGAGTGTAGTCATTGAGCATATTGGGCATAATAGCAACATTCATACCCTTGAGATAAGCAGGCAAATCAGCGTAAGGCCGCGGCCCTAAGAGGTGCACATTCGGAGCGGCACTGAGCAATTCAGCACAGGTCCAAGGATCACCCTCCCCCACCTTCCCGACAAGTACAATATTCCAGTCAGGGCGGCGCCGGGCGACTCCAACAATTAGTTCAAAATCTATTTTATAAGAACTAATCGCTCCAACAAATCCAATCACCGGCCCTTTGAGCGTCGCAATGTCCGAAGGAACCTGGACACCCGACGAACCCGCTGACGAAAAGTGCACGTAGTCAGCCACATTTGGGTAGTAAATAGTATTTGGATTAATATCGCGCCGCCCCTCAAGAAGGGGCTCCGCAGTAACAAATATCACATCCGACTCTCGTACCAACTCTTTTTCACGTGAATCAATTGCCTCAAACGGCATGCCCGGCTGCGCCTTTACATCATCCACGCAGTGATATACCACCGTCGCGAAACGATCCAAATCCACCAACTGCGTTGTAATTGGATTATAAGTCCAGAGGACGGATGGCTTAAGGCCAACAATACGACTCCAGACCGCGAAAGAGAATCCGAGCAGGGATCTGTTTACCCTCCCAACCACGCTATTTCCATGAAACGGTAGCAGCATGGGCGAAACAACCCATACTCCATCCCTAACCCTTCTAGGCAAGGCGAAGGCCTTTCGGATCCTTCCAATTATCCGTTTCATATCACTTGCAGAAGCAGAAGGCCTTCGGAGACCCACCGAATCAACATACAAGACTCGATATCCAAGCCTACTTAGTTCACATGCAACATGCTGCTTATTGGTCCAGAATGGATTATCCCAATCCGCCGTGGAAAGCAAAATAACATCCCTATTTGTCATAAATCTTCCCCAGCGATCGGCGAATCAAACCAAAAGCAACTGTGCGCGACCGTCTCCAAAGAAGAAGCGCCAGGACCCAATACCCACAGAATACTCCAGCAACACCAAGCTCCCCAACACCTGGAAGAGGGAGCGTCATAACTGCTGCCACGTGCCCCCCCCCAATAATGAGCATGGGGAATAGCCATTTCGAGAAATCACCAAGAACACCCAAATTCCAGCAACACATAAAAGTCAAGAGCACCGAGGCTGCCGCGGCCGCACAACCCAATGCCACTCCACCAATCTTCTTGTAGAGAAGAAAGCTAATTAAAATTTGTACAGCAACCGATATCATCGTAAAAGCCACAACCATACCGTTGCGCATCCGAGCACTCATGGCCTTAACCAGAAAGTAGCTTACAACCTGCGCCCAGAGCCCAACAGACATAGATGAAAGAATAGAAACGGTCGAAGCGGTTGAATTCTCGCCAAATTCCCCGTGCTGAAATAGGAGTCGCACAAGCGTCTCGCCGTGCAGCAGCAGAATGAACGAGATCGGAACCGTGACAATCAGGAGTGCTGAAACAACCTTCACAAGCGCTGACCTGAACTCAACTGCCGTCATTGACCCCATTGTGGCCAAACCGGCGAGGCCCAAGGGCATCGCAAGAAGAAGCACTCCAGTCTCAGTAATCAACTTTGCATACCCAAGCGCAGCTACGGTTGAGTCAGAGATCAATGAAGCAATCGCGCGCTCCGCCACTACCCCTGCTTGAAGCACGACCGGCAGAAGGAGCAAGGGTCGTATTGCGCGAAGAAATCTAAACATCGAATCAAAGTAGTATTCGCGCCTTAGCATTGAGACAGGGGCCCAGCTCCCAACACAAGCAGCCCGAACACCCAATGCAGAATACAGTGCATAGGAACACAGGAACGCCCACGCAATCAAGGAAAAATCCGAGAAGCACCATGCAAGCGCAATTCCAAGAATCATGCCGACATTCTGTATTGTGGCGCGCATCGAAGCCAACGAGAACTCACCATTGGCCATCGCCAGATATGAAAGCAAATTCCCAGCCACATAAAATGGAACGCCCAACGCAGACACCTTAAGAAGCTCTATCGTTAGGCCCCTGGCCTCCGGACCGAACCCCGGAGCCACTACAGAAACCCAGGATTCCGCCAAAACCAGCAGCATCAACAGAATGCCAAAGGAGATCGGAACCATAATAGAAAGAACTGCCCAGAATAAACCTATAACTCTCTCTCTGCCCTCTTTTTCAATGGAAGAGTATAAAGGTAGAAATCCCGCTGACAGCGCGTTAGCGGCGAAGAACTCTACAGGAACTAGCGTAGCCGTTTGGGATGCACGCGCCGCCGATGCTACCGCACCGGTTCCAAAAGCTGTAGCAAGTAAAATCTCCCTAAGTACTCCCGACAGTTTCCCAATGACAGAGCCTGTTGCCAGCTTCAAGGCCGCGCGTATCATTGCACTTCGCCCTTCGATCTACTGGCACCAGAAAACAAATCCAAATAACTCAGTGCAGCATACTGCAATGAATAGCGCTCCGGCAGCAAGCTAGTACGATCCCTTCTTGGTTGAATCACTTTAATAGCTCGTGCAACGCTCGCAGGATCGTGGGGATCCACCTCCTCTATAGCTTCCGACGGCCGCTCTTGCTGGACGACATGACGCGAAACAATACAAGGAAGACCACACGCCAATGCCTCGAGAATATTCATTGGCAAACCTTCGACCCGAACTGTCGTAAACAGCATTACGTCAGCGGCCGAAAGGTAATCCACCATCTCATCTCGCGAAACCGCCCCCGCAAAATGCACAAAGTTCTCCAAACCCAGCTCACGCACCCTGCTCTGAAGACGGACCCGTTCTGGTCCATCACCAACAATGAGGTACCGAACAGAACAATCATCCCTCAAAGCAACGGCAATGCCATCTAGCGCTTGGTAGATCCCCTTCTGCCCGTCTAGGCGCGCCGCTGTAACTACTACCTTCGAGTTCCACCAGCCCATTGACTCTCGAAGACGGAGAGCTCGCTCAGAATCATACCGAAATGTTTCTTCTGCAACCCCATTGCTAATCAGACAAGCCCCTCTTTCTCCACTCAATACGAGTGCAATGGGGAAACGCCCAAATTCAGTTACAACGGCTTGACCGATTGCAACAACAGAAGCATATCGTGGATAATCACGCAAATCTTTGATTAGATTGACTATATTTTTCAGAGACTTAATCAATTCAATCGCGCGACGAGATCTCCATTTTGAAACCAGCTCGCCAAGTGATGTCCCATGCGCCTGCATATGGATGCGTTTCCGAACATCATGCCCCAAATCGAGGAAGGGACTGGCGGCTGAACTGACGCCGAGAATCGCGTCAAAGGACAGCAGATATTCCCTGGGGCAGGCATCCAGAAGTCCTCGCCTCCATCGCGCACCGTATCGCCGCCATGCAACACCTTTCATGCCGCGAATTTCTACGCCACTGTCCCAGAATGTATCTGGCCGATCGCTAATCTCCGCAGTGATAATGGCCACCTCGTGACCTAGGCGAGCAAACTCTCTTGCCAAATCCCAGGCAACTGCCTGCATTCCACCAATGGAATGATGAGGCAGAACACGAGTAACGATGAGAAGCCTCACAGAAGCCCCTCATAGAGTCGACCCAATACAGCCGACTGCACTTTCACATTGAACGAATCCTCGACTATCTCGCGAGCTTGAGCAGATACCCTTGAAGCGAAAGCCGGGCTGATAATGTAGTGACGCATAGCCTCAGCTATAGCTCCAACATCCCCCTCCTCAACCAAGAGACCATTCACTTCCTGCTTTATAAGCTCTGGAATTCCCGCATGAAAAGTTGAAACTATAGGGGTGCCTGTAGCAGCCGCCTCCATGAGAACGATCGGAAGACCTTCAGTATCACCATTTGCCGCCGTTCTACTTGGCTGACACAGCATTAATGCATTCTCCATCAGCTTTCGGGCTTGCTCTCTAGGGACCCCTCCCAGCAAATTCACATGAGACGAAAGGCCCGACGAATCCACGAGATCCCTTATACGTCTCTCCATCGGTCCCGCACCAACAATTACAAGGCGAATATCAGGATGCCCACGATGGATCAGGCGAAATGCATTGATGAGGTCTATGCACCCTTTCTTCTCCACCAGCCTTCCTACATGGAGAATGTAATTTCCCGATCGTTCCGCTACGGGCTTATATGCGAAGGCATCAACGTCCACCCCCATGTAGTGCGTAACAACGCGCCCCTCAGGAAAGCCACTTTCAAGAACCATTCTTTCAATATGGCGAGAAACACAGACAAACAGGTCCCCCCTGCGTTTTAGGCCAGATTTAAATAGAACGTAGTTAATCCATGCCGGCTTCATCGAACGCAATAGCTCGGAAGATTTGAGCGTTACATCATAGCCATGAAAGGTCGTCACTAAGGGAACGTCCATTTCTTTAGCCAAGCCTTCGGCATAGACCCCCTCCACGCCGAAGTGTGCATGAATCAACTCTACACTGGCATCACGCAGTGGCTCAATGTATCCCTTACTGGACCTGAGAATCGACTGGCATCCTTTAGAAAAGCCCCCCATTCTCGTATCATCCCAGAGTGCAAACGAATTGACATCCGGATGTGCAGAACGCGTGCGGCCAGTATAAAACGGCGTCCAGCCAGGGACGGAATCGGCTTGCTCCCTAATGAATGGTTCGGATTGTTTGAAGAGCTCATGCCTAAAGACGGCATACGATTTAGGCTTTTTCATCAAACTTCTCCTAATAACTTTCTAATATGCAGGCAATAATCAAATCCGCACGCGGATGGCATGCGCTCTATTGCCCGCCAACGGCCGCATGATTGCTGCACCCAAGAAAATTGCAGCTACCGAGCTCTCTGCCGGGACTTGCGTAATACCGTAGATGACCATAAAAAAGAGAACAGTGCCCCCACAAGCGAGGAACAACTCTCGACTCGCAAGCGTCAACTTCAAAACTGCTGTAAAGATCATTGCAATCAAAGCAATCCCATAGATTCCACCCACAAAGATCATATAAAGGTAGAGGTTATCGACGAAGGCATACGCAAATCCAACGCCACCGAGCTGCATTGATGCCCCCAACCCCCCAACCCCGAGGCCAAGTAACATGCCCGAATTGGCAATGCCATACTGAATAACTGCCGGCCAGACCACGGTGAACCTATCGTGCAAGCTTGCATATCCCCCGCCCCCAGGGATTGCCGCGCCCTTTGAATACATATAGAACGGCAGTAATAGGCCGACGATCAATCCAGCAACAATGAATGACCCAAGAGCGCGCCTAACCACCCTGCGATTAAAAAGGATCGGAATCGAGGAAATTGCAAATGCGAGTGCAGCTGTCTTCATTGTGCTGAGATAAATGGAAATAAAGACGAACAGCACGATAAGGACGCGCATCAAAGATCGACGCTCCGTGCTGGCCACCAGCAAACCCAAGACTGCGATGAGCAGAGAAGACTCGATAGACGAACTGGATAAGCCAGCCAAACGCCGAACACCACCATCAGACCATTCCCGTCCGACCAGCGATGAAATTCCGCCAATTTCGATCGTAAGCCCTTCCCACGGAAAGACAATAAAATAATTTATCAGCTGAAATGTAATTGCCGCACCCAATAGAATCCTGATCTTCCGCAACATCCAGTGACTGAGAACAGACTGATAAAAAATCATCCCAAAAAAGAAAGGAAGAAGAACCCAGAACCCCATCATTACCTGCGCAATTCCATTCAGCAGAAGTGAACTAGCAAGGCACAAGAAAATAACCGAGACTATAGCAAGCTGCGCCGTCCGCAACCTAAACAGGGCAAGCGGGACCAGCGCAACAGAAAGAAGAAGGATTTTTGAAGCAAGATGAAAGTATGGCAAACCAATAAGGAAACCGAGATACTTCAGCAATCCCGCACAGGCAGTCGTCCACAAATGGAACAGTACAGCCCACTGAAGAAAATCCCCTTTTTCTGCAACGACCTGAGACGGCAAAAATCTCAATTCCTCGCCATTAGAAATTTCCACTAGCAGATCTCGTTAGTTGCCCCAAAAGGGCGTTCCCCGCGCAGATTGGGCGCCGCGATTAGAAAGCACGCCGCAGCCTCATCCAGCAGCGTACTAAAGCAAGTCCCGCCTCACGTCAAAGATTTGTACTCGTAGTATCCATAACTGTAGTAACCAGCGGAACGCCGTTGAACGGCGTTAAAGATCGCACCCTTGATGCGCACGTTGTTCTGTTCAAAGCGGCGCTTGGCGAGCGCCAGCTCCTTCGCCTGGTTGAGGCCAAAGCGCGCCACCATCAGGCAGGTACCGGCGTGATGGGCAATGATCGCAGCATCGGTAACGGCCAGGATCGGCGGCGTATCCACAATGACCAGGTCGTACTGCGGTGCCAGCTCTTCCAGCAACGCGGTGAAGTTGGCGTGCATCAGCAGTTCCGACGGATTCGGCGGAACGTCGCCACGCGCGATGAAGCTCAGATTGTCCAAGCCCGGAAGGCTTCGCACCACCTGAGAACTATCAACCTTGCCCACCAGAAGGTCAGACAGGCCCGGGGTCTGCGCTGCACCCAACGCCTTGTGCAGGGTTCCCTTGCGCATGTCGGCGTCGATGATCAGCACGCGCTGCCCGGCCTGCGCGATCACCGCCGCGAGGTTGGAGGACACGAATGTCTTGCCGGCGTTGGGGCTCGCGCCAGAGATCAACACGATGTTGTTCTTGGCTTCCAGACGCGCGAAGTGCAGGCTCGTGCGCAGGCTGCGCACCGCTTCGATGGCCAGGTCGGCCGGGTCTTTCACCGCCAGCAGATGCAACTTGCCGTCGGCGCGGAACTTGCCGCGGACCGAATCGGTCTGCTGCTGCGTACTCACCGGAATCGAGGCATATACCGGGAGACCCAGCTCTTCGATCTGCGAGGGGTCTTCCACGCCGCGATTGAGCAGCTGCTTCAGCAGTACCAGCGCCACCGACAGGAATGCGCCCAACACGGTGCCGATCAACACGACGACAGCCTTGCGCGGCTTGACCGGCGTAGTGGCATCGACTTCAGCAGCATCGACGATGCGCACATTGCCGACGGTGCCGGCACGGGCCACGTCCAACTGCTGCGCCTGATTCAGCATGCCGGTATACATCTCATTGCTGACCTGGAGGTCGCGGGTCAGGCGCAGCAACTCCTGCTGCGCTTCCGGAAGCTGCTTGACCTGTCCCTGGAAGTTGCTCTTGCGCCCCTCAAGCTCGCCGATCTGGCGCATCAGCGCCTGGTAGGCCGGGTGGTCGCGGGTGAACTTGCGGTCCATCTCCGCCTGCTGCAGGCGAAGTTGCTGGATGCTGGTTTCCACGGCCACTTCCTGATCCAGCAGGCCCTTGGTCTGCAGGGTCAGATCCACGGAGTTGGCACGTGTCTGGTAGGCACTCAGCGCCTTCTGCGCCGCATCCACCTGGTTGCGGACATTGGGCAGCTGCTCCTTGACGAAGGTCAGCTGCGCAGAGGCCTCGGCCGAATTGCGCTCGACGTTCTGGCGGACGTAAGCCTGCGCCACCTGCTGCAGGAAGTTCTGCGCCAGAACCGGGTCGGCACTCTCATAGGCCAGGGTGAGGATGCCAGAGTCCTTGCCGGACTCGCTCACGGCGATGTCCTTCTGCAGGTCGTTGATGACCGTCAGATGGCGCTGGCGCGACACTTCGAAGCGCATGCCTGGATGCGCTCGCATCTCGGCAACCTGCGCGGTCACCCCCTTTCCGGTGGCGACCTTGCCGACCTGCCCCTTCAGCAGCAGATTGTCCTCTTCGTCGAACAGTTCATAGCCGCTGTTCTCGCCGACGACCAGAGTCATCGGTCGTGCAAGCAACGCGCGCGGCACATCCAGCTGGAAGATCTCCAACTTCTCGCCGCCCCAGCCGAAACGGCTCATGCCAAAGCGCACGTCAGCCAAGGCGTCCGGATCGGCACGCTCCGCCTTGCGGGCAAAATAGCCGCCCAGCAGCGGGAATCGATTGGGTTCGATGGCGATATCCAGCTTCAGCGCGTCGACCGCACTGCCCACCACTGCACGTGAGGTGATCAATGCGATCTCGGTGGTTGCTTCTGCAGACCCCGTCCCCATGCCCAGCGACTGGCTGATATCGGACAGCCCCGGCAACGAAGGCACCTTCGATTCAACCTGGACGATTGCATCCGCACGATAGATCGGCGTGGTCAGCAACGCGTAGGCCACCGCAACCACGAAGAAGAGCCCGGTAATGCCGACGATCCACCATTTGTAGTCGATCAAGGTTCCAAGCAGCTGGCGCAGATCGATCTCGTCGCTGTCTTCCGGTGTGGATGTACGGGCTTCAGTGGTCATGAATTAGGGATCTTCAATGCGGGAAAAGAGTTGCAGGACAGGACTTCGCAGCGGACTTCAGAGGTGCCGCGCCCAGCTCTCCACGCCCTCGGCCATCAACTTGTAAACATGCTCGAATGCCGGGCGTTGCTGGCGGTAAGGATCGGGAATCTCCCGATCCTGCTGCCATTTGCCCAGCAGGAAGGTCTTTCCGGACGCCTGCGGCGCGATCTCGGCGATGCGACGAACGTGCTTGCGCTCCATGGTCAGCACCAGATCAGCGGCTCCCAGGATGGCGTCATCAATCTGGCGCGCGCGATGAGCCAGGCCATCCATGCCCTGCTCAACCAGCAGCTCCTGCGCCGTGGCATCAATGCCATGCCCAACCAGCGCACCGAGGCCAGCGGAGGACACCTGGATCCCCTTCCCCTCGACAGCCTGCCGCAGCATCACTTCTGCGGACGGACTGCGGCAGATGTTGCCGACACATACAAATAGAACGTTCTTGAACACTGACTCGGATCCTGTGGCATTCCTTGCAGCGCACGCGCCCGGCACTACACAGGGCGGCGGCAGCCGCTCAGAATACCCTACAAATGCACTACTGGCGATGAAATCACCAGCAGATTCATGGAATTACGTCTCACTTCCAGCCAAAGAGACTCAGTAGGCTGACTTCTGCCCGAGCACTTTCAGCGCTGTCAGCACGATGATCCGCACATCAAGCGTCGGGCTCCAGCGCCGAATGTAGTCGATGTCGTACTGCACGCGCTTCTTCATCGAGCGCAGCTCCGGCGTCTCACCACGCAACCCGTGCACCTGCGCCCAGCCGGTGATTCCCGGCTTGACGTAATGGCGGTGCATGTAGCGTTCGATCACCCGCTCGTAGTGATTGTTATGCTGGATCGCGTGCGGTCGCGGACCCACCACCGACATGTTCCCACCCAGCACATTGAAGAACTGCGGCAACTCGTCCAGGCTGCTACGACGCAGGAAGGCGCCAAACCGGGTGACGCGTGGATCACCGCGCGTTGCCTGGGTGATCTGCCCCTCCCCCTCCGCGTGCACACGCATGGAGCGGAACTTGAGCATCCAGAACTCTTTACCGCCAAGGCCATGACGCTTCTGTCGGAACAACACCGGCCCCGGCGAGCTCAGCTTCACACCGATGGCGAGTACGGCAAACAACGGCGCCAACAGGACCACCGCTGTGCCGGCAACGATGATGTCCTCGACCCGCTTGAATAGCCGGAAACGCTGATCCGTCAGGCCCTGGCGGACGCCGATCATCGGCACATCCCCCACCTGGTGCACGCCGGGATTGAGCGCACCCATGCCCGTGGTATCGGGAATCAAGCGTACGGGCACCGGAAATCGCTCGATCTGCTTGAGCATGTCCTTGATCGCGGCCGCGTGCCCCATCGGCATCGACACCCAGACCTGATCGAATTCGCCGCGGTGCTGATCCATGTACTGCGGAACGTCTTCCAGTCGCCCCAGCCGGCACGGCGCATCACCACCGCGACGGGTGGCGATGTCGCCCGCACTGGCGAAGTAGCCGATGACGTCTTTGCCAAGCTCCGGCTTCCCACGCAGCAGGCGATGCAACCTCAAAGCAGGGGCTCGCAGTCCAACCAGCAGGATCCGCTCATGGTCCATCCCGCGTGACCGCAGGCGGTGCAACTGCACCCTCAGCAATACGCGTAGCACAGCCATTGAGCCCAGACCAAAGGCATACCAGCCACTCAGCCATGTAGCGGGGACCGCATCAGCAAGCCCAACCACCACGGCGTAGAGCGAGAACAACGCGAAGGTGGCAGACCACGCCAACAACAGCAGCCAGAGGTCGGCCAGCAACCCACGCATCCGCCAGTTCCGGTACAGCGGCGCGACAGAAAAGCAGACGATGGCGCTGAGAATCACTGCGCCAAACACAATGCGCTGGGAAGAATCCGGCGCAGCTGCGCCATACAACATGATATGGGAGAGCACCGCCATACCTGGCAGCAACATCAGATCGCCCAGACGCAACCCCAACTCAAGGGCTGCCCGGGCTTCGACGCGCCGGCGGCCCGCCCGGGCCCGCTCTGCGGGGAGGTCTTCTACTGATCCATGTAGCAAAGCACTTCTCCAGTATCCGCTCGACACGACTCCGAAGGATTCGGCGTCACGTGCGTGGACTCCCCAGCCAGCACAGAACTGTCAAGACAAAGTCAGTCAAATGTGGAGGAATTGTGAATGAAGTCCAGACCAAAAGATAGGAACCTCAAGTCGGGAGAATCCCCACCCAACCCCGGGAGAATCACCTAAGTAACTAGAATTATTACGAATTTCTAATGTATCCAAATGCATCAAAAGAAATCATTTTGAGTCAAAAATCAGACTTGTCGACACACCTTGAGCATCCTGGATCCCTCAGTACTGGTAGACTTTCGTGCAGTTTTCGCAACAAGGACGATGCGTGCCACACATCCTCATCTGCGGCGGCGCCGGCTACATCGGCAGCCACATGGCCCAATTCCTCGCCGAAGCCGGCCACTCCGTAACCGTGCTCGACAACCTGTCCACCGGTCACCGCGACGCCGTCCGCTGGGGTGAACTGCTGGAAGCCGATCTGCTGGCCCCCGAAACACTCGAGCGCGCCCTCCAAGGTCGCCATTTCGACGCGGTGATGCATTTCGCCGCCCGCTCGCTGGTCGGTGAGTCCGTTACTGATCCTTATACCTACTACGCCAACAACGTCACCGGCACGTTGAACCTGCTGGAGGCCATGCGCCGCCACGACATTGATCGCATCGTGCTCTCCTCCACCGCTGCGGTATTCGGCAATCCACAGTCGGATGTGATCGACGAGGATCACCCCAAGGCACCCATCAACCCCTATGGCGCCAGCAAGCTGATGGCAGAGCGGATCCTCGCTGACGCAGCCACAGCCTACGGCCTGCGCTCGACCTGTCTGCGCTACTTCAATGCCGCTGGTGCCCTGTCCGATCACGGCATTGGCGAGGCCCATGCCTGCGAAACCCACCTGATCCCCAATGTCCTGCGTGCCGCATTGGGCATCGGCAGCGCCATGAAGGTGTTCGGCGATGACTACGCAACGCCCGATGGCACCTGCGTGCGCGACTATGTTCACGTGCAGGACCTGGCCCAGGCCCACGCGCTCGCTCTTGAGTACATGGACCACACGCCCGGTGCGCATGCATTCAATCTCGGCAATGGCCAGGGCTTCTCTGTCCGCGAAGTCATCGCCGCTGCCGCAGAGGTGAGCGGGCGCAGCATTCCATTTGAGTTGGCAGAACGCCGGCCGGGCGATCCAGCCAGCCTCGTCGCCTCCTCCACCCGCGCTCGCCAATTGCTGGGGTGGCACCCCAGATGGACCGAGCTGGCACCGATCATCGAGAGCGCGTGGCAGTGGCATCGCAACCCGCCCGCATGGTCGCCACAGCCGGCCATTCCAGACACCGCCCGCAGCCTGGACGAAGCCTTGCCAGCCTGAACAGGCACCCCGCATAGGGATGGCCTATCGGTGCGGTTCCACCCCGCACCGCACCAAAGCCCAACCACCACCCTCTGCTACCATCGGCGGTTCTGTTCATCGCGCCCCCCACCTGCCCGCGATGGCGCCAAAACAACGTAACGAAACACAGGAGTCTGCATGTCTTCCGAGCTGCTCAAGTCCCTTGGCCTGGACGCGATCAACGCTGGCACGTACCTGGGCAACGGGGAGTGGTCGAGCGCGACCAGCGGTGAGCTGATCACCCCGGTCAACCCGACCACCGGCGAGCCGATCGCGCAGGTCCGCGCGACCACCGAGGCCGAGTACGAGACCGTCGTCGCCCGTGCGCAGGAAGCCTTCAAGGTCTGGCGCACCACGCCTGCCCCGCGCCGCGGTGAGGCCGTGCGCCTGTGCGGCGAAGCGCTGCGCAGGCACAAGGATGCGCTGGGTTCGCTGGTCGCCCTGGAAATGGGCAAGAGCAAGCCGGAAGGCGACGGCGAAGTGCAGGAGATGATCGACATCGCCGATTTCGCCGTGGGCCAGAGCCGCATGCTGTACGGCTACACCATGCATTCCGAGCGCCCCGGCCACCGCATGTACGAGCAGTACCACCCGCTGGGCCTGGTCGGCATCATCTCGGCCTTCAACTTCCCGGTCGCGGTGTGGAGCTGGAACTCGTTCCTGGCCGCCATCTGTGGCGACGTGTGCATCTGGAAGCCGTCCAACAAGACCCCGCTGACCGCCATCGCCTCGCTGAAGATCTGCAACGAGGCCCTGCGCGAGGCCGGCTTCCCGGACATCTTCTTCCTGATCAATGATGCCGGCACCGCGCTGTCGGAAAAGATGGTCGATGACCGCCGCGTGCCGCTGATCAGCTTCACCGGCTCGACCCAGGTCGGCCGCACCGTCAACGAGAAGGTCGCGCGCCGCCTGGGCCGCTGCCTGCTGGAGCTGGGCGGCAACAACGCCATCATCCTGGACGAAACCGCCGACCTGAAGCTGGCCGTGCCGGGCATCGTGTTCGGTGCGGTCGGCACCGCCGGCCAGCGCTGCACCACCACCCGCCGCCTGATCGTGCACCGCTCGATCTACGCCGACGTACTGGCCACCCTGGTCAAGGCCTACAAGCAGGTGGAAGGCAAGATCGGCGACCCGACCGATGCCGCCAACCTGATGGGCCCGCTGAACAGCGAAGGCGCCGTGCAGCAGTTCCTCGATGCCATCGCCCAGGCCAAGGCCGCCGGCGGCACCATCGAAACCGGCGGCACCCGCATCGATCGACCGGGTAACTTCGTACTGCCCGCCATCGTCTCTGGCCTGAAGAACAGCGACGCCGTGGTCCAGCACGAGACCTTCGCGCCGATCCTGTACGTGATGCCGTACGACAGCATCGACGAAGCCATCGACATGCAGAACGGCGTGCCGCAGGGCCTGTCGTCCTCGATCTTCACCCAGAACCTGAAGACCGCCGAGAAGTTCCTGTCGGCCGCCGGCAGCGACTGCGGCATCGCCAACGTCAACATCGGCACGTCCGGTGCGGAGATCGGCGGCGCCTTCGGTGGCGAGAAGGACACCGGCGGTGGCCGCGAATCCGGTTCGGATGCGTGGAAGGTCTACATGCGCCGCCAGACCAACACCATCAACTATTCGGATTCGCTGCCGCTGGCCCAGGGCATCAAGTTCGACCTGTAACGCTTTCTGTAGTGCCGGGCCATGCTCGGCAGGATGTGCAATGAACACCGCAGGAAATGCAGCCGAGCATGGCTCGGCGCTACAGGGTGGCAAGCCGGTGATTGATTTCACCGGCCGCCGCGTGCTCATCGCCGGTGGCAGCAAGGGCATTGGCCGTGAGATGGCGCTGGCATTTGCCGGCGCCGGTGCGCGGGTCTCGGTCTGCGCCCGCGGCCAGGCCGGCCTGGATGCCCTGCGTGCCGATGCAAAGGTACAGGGCGTCGAGTTGCACACGTTTCCTGCCGATCTGGGCGAGGCCAACCAGATCCAGGCCTGGCTGCAGGCCGCCGCCGATGCCCTCGGCGGTATCGATGTACTGGTCAACAACGCCACCGGCTATGGCATGGCCGATGACGAGGACGGCTGGGCCGCCAGCCTGCAGATCGACCTGATGGCGGCGGTACGGGCCTCGCGCCTGGCACTGCCGTGGCTGCGCGCATCCAGCGATGCCTGCATCCTCAACCTGTCCTCGATCGCCGCCCAGCAGCCGCGTCCCGGTGGCGCGCCCTACGCTGCCGCCAAGGCCGCGCTGTCGCACTACACCACCTCGCAGGCACTGGCGCTGGCCAAGGACCGGATCCGGGTCAATGCCATCGCCCCGGGCTCGATCGAGTTCGATGACGGCCTGTGGGATCGCCGCCGCACCGAAGACCCCGCCCTGTACCACGGCACCCTGGCGAAGATCCCGTTCGGCCGCTTCGGCCACCCGCGCGAGATCGCCGACGCTGCCCTGTTCCTGTGCTCGCCGCTGGCGCGCTGGATCACCGGTCATGTGCTCAACGTGGATGGCGGCCAGGTGTTGATGGGCTGAATCTCTAGAGACGAGCCCATGCTCGGCTTGCACGCAAGACGCGGTCGATCCCGCATCAGCCCAAGGGGGCAACCGAGCATGGGCTCGGCTCTACAGGGCACTGCCCATGGGATTGCCCGGGCAGAGGCACTATCATGTGCACACTGCCAAGGAGGACCCCGATGAGCGTGGCACCCCGACAGACAAGCGCCCTGGCCGTGGTCAGCCTGGTCATGGGCATCGCCAGCTGGACCGTCCTGCCCTTCGTGGCCAGCATCGTGGCCATCATCACCGGCCACATGGCCCGCGCCGAGATCCGCCGCCGCCCGCATGAACTGGAAGGCGATGGCCTCGCCGTCACCGGCCTGGTGCTGGGCTGGGTGATGGTCGGCGCCGTGATCGCCGCCATCCTGGTCTTCATCCTGTTCTTCGGCGGCCTGGCGTGGCTGGCGGCAGTGTCGAAGTGACGCCATGACTGCCTCCGACAGCACTGAACGCTTCAGCAGCCGCGTCGCCGACTACGTCCGCTACCGGCCCGATTACCCGCCCGCCCTGTTGGAGTGGCTGCATGGCCCGATGGGCGTCAGCCACGAGGCCGTGGTCGCCGACATCGGCGCCGGCACCGGTATTTCCAGTCGCCTGTTCCTGGCCAGCGGCCATCCAGTAGTCGCGGTTGAACCCAACGCCGCCATGCGGGGCGCGGCCGAGGAATGGCTGGCACCGCAGTACCCGCAGTTCCGTGCGGTGGACGGCCGCGCCGAGGCCACCACACTGGACGATGCCAGCATCGATCTGGTCAGCGTCGCGCAGGCCTTCCACTGGTTCGACACCGTGGCGGTGCGCGCCGAGTGGCAGCGCATCCTGCGCCCGGGTGGCCTGGCACTGATCTACTGGAACTCGCGCCTGCTCGATGCCAGCCCGTTCCTGATCGGCTACGAGCAGCTGCTGCTGGACTACGGCACCGACTACACCGCCGTTGCCGAGCGCTACCAGGACGACGCCACCATGCAGGCGTGGTTCGGCCCCGGCCTGCGCGGCATGGTGGAGCTGCCGAACGTGCAATATCTGGATTTCGACGCCCTGCGCGGGCGCCTGCTGTCCTCCTCCTACGCACCCCAAGCCGGTCATCCGCGCCATGCGCCGATGATCGCCGCCCTGCAGGACCTGTTCGCCGCCCACGCGGTCGACGGCCAGGTTGCTTTTGAATATCGAACCCGAGCCTTCCTCGGCACGCTGGACTGAACCGACGCATGTATTCGCTTGCCCGCCCCTTCCTGTTCTCGCTCGACGCCGAGCGCGCCCACGGCCTCGGCCTGTCCGCACTGGACCTGGCCTATCGCACCGGCACCACGCCGCTGCTGGCCGCACGCATCGCGCCGATGCCGAGCACCGTGTTCGGGCTGACCTTCCCCAATCCGGTCGGCCTGGCCGCCGGCCTGGACAAGAATGGCGAGCACATCGATGCATTGTTCGCGCTGGGTTTCGGCTTCGTCGAGATCGGCACCATCACCCCGCGTCCGCAGGCCGGCAACCCGCAGCCGCGCCTGTTCCGCCTGCCGGAACACAACGCGATCATCAACCGCATGGGCTTCAACAATGCGGGCGTGGACGCGCTGGTGCGCAATGTCGAGCGCGCGCGCAACCGCCGCGGCCTGCTCGGCATCAACATCGGCAAGAACAAGGACACGCCCAACGAACAGGCCGTGGACGATTACATCGCCTGCCTGGACAAGGTCTATCCGCTGGCCGACTACATCACCGTCAACATCTCCTCGCCCAACACTGCCGGCCTGCGTGAACTGCAGGAGGAAACCGCGCTGCGCCAGCTGGTCAGCCAGTTGCGCGACCGCCAGGAAGCACTGGCCGCGCAGCATGGCCGCCGCGTCCCGATGCTGGTGAAGGTGGCACCGGACCTGAGCGAGCGCGACATCGATGCCGCCGCCCGCGTACTGGGCGAACTGCAGGTGGACGGCGTGATCGCCACCAATACCACCATCGACCACAGCAAGGTGGCCGGCGATCCGCTGGCCAACGAAGCCGGCGGCCTGTCCGGCGCGCCGGTGCTGGAGCAGTCCACGCTGGTACTGCGCCGCCTGCGTTCGCGCCTGCCCGAATCGGTCCCGCTGGTCGGTGTCGGCGGCATCCTGTCCGGTGCCGATGCGGTGGCCAAGATGGCCGCAGGCGCGGCGCTGGTGCAGTGCTACAGCGGCTTGATCTTCCGTGGCCCGGCGTTGGTCTCTGAATGCGTGGAGGCGATCCGTCGCCGCCGCGAAGCGCCGAGCCGCGGCGCGGTGGCCCCACTGTGAGCGCGCCCATGGATACCGTCGACGGCAACGCCCCGCTGCGCTGGACGCTCACCCGCAATGCGCCGCTGCAGGCGCTGAACACCTTCCACGTGCAGGCCAGCGCCGCGCAGCTGCTGGAACTGCACGATGCCGCACTGCTGCCGGACGTGCTGGCGCTGCCCGAGGTGGCCAGCGGCCCGCTGCTGGTGCTGGGCAGCGGCAGCAACGTACTGATCGCCGAAGACCTGCCTGGCACCGTGCTGGTGTTCGGCAACCGGGACATCAGGTTCCTGGAGCACCGCGCCGACCATGCGGTGATCCGCGCCGGCGCTGGCGTGTCCTGGCATGGCCTGGTGATGTGGTCGCTGCAGGAAGGCCTGTCCGGCCTGGAGAACCTGGCGTTGATTCCCGGCACGGCCGGTGCCGCGCCGATCCAGAACATCGGTGCCTATGGCGCGCAGGTCGGCGAGTTCATCCAGGCCGTTGAAGCCTGGGACTGCCAGGAGCAGGCCTGGGTGCGGCTGGACAACGAACAGTGTGGCTTCGCCTACCGCGACAGCGTGTTCAAGCAGCAACCCGATCGCTACCTGATCACCGCCATCGAGCTCAGGCTGCCGCTGCTGCACGACCTGCGCATGGACTACGCCGGCATCCGTGAGGAACTGCAGGCACAGGGCGTGGAGCTGCCCAGTGCCGTGGACGTGGCCAATGCGGTGATAGCGATCCGCCGCCGCAAGCTGCCCGATCCGGATGTGCTGGGCAACGCCGGCAGCTTCTTCAAGAACCCGGTACTGCCACTGGAACAGGTGGACGTACTGCTGCAGCACTTCCCCGAGCTGCCGGTGTTCCCGGCCGAACAGGACGACAAGCGCAAGGTCTCTGCGGCCTGGATGATCGAGTCCTGCGGCTGGAAGGGCTTCCGCGAAGGCGATGCCGGCGTCGCGCCGAGCCACGCGCTGGTGCTGGTCAATTACGGCAACGCCACCGGTGCTGAGCTGCTGGCGCTGGCGCGACGCATCTCGGCCTCGGTGCTGGAAAAGTTCGGCGTGCCGATCGAACCGGAGCCCCGCCTGCTCGGCGCACAGTGGTGAACACCCCCGCCCTCTCCCCCAGCGCCACCCCGATGCGGGCGGCGCTGCTGATGCTCGGCAGCACGATGGCATTCGGCCTGATGGCCGTCGCCATCCGCTACGCCACCCGGTACGTACCAACCCAGGAAGTGGCGTTCTTTCGCAATGCCTTTGGCCTGCTCGCGTTGCTGCCGATGCTGCTGCGCCCCGGCCATGCACCACTGAAAACGCAGCAGCTGCCGCGTTATTTCGTGCGCAGTGCGATTGGCCTGGGTTCGATGCTGTGCGCATTCTGGGCACTGGGCCATCTGCCACTGGCGCAGGCGGTTTCCCTCTCGTACTCCACGCCGTTGTTCGTCACCATCGCCGCCGTGCTGTGGCTGGGCGAGACCGTGCGTGTACGCCGCTGGGCTGCGGTGGTGGTTGGATTCATCGGTGTGCTGGTGATCGTGCGCCCCGGTACCGCCGGCTTCACCGCGGGCAGCCTGGTAGCGGTGGCAGCCGCCGTGCTCAGCTCATTGGTGGCGATCCAGATCAAGCAGCTGACCCGTGTCGACAGCGCTGACACCGTGGTGCTCTACACCTACGTGTTCTGGGTGCCGCTGTCGCTGGTCCCGGCACTGTTCGTCTGGGTCTGGCCCTCCGGCATGGCGTGGCTGTGGCTGCTGGCCACCGGCGTGCTCGGCACCGTCGGCCAGCTGTTGTGGACCCGCGCGCTACGGCTGGGCGAAGTCTCCGCCCTGACCCCGATCAGCTTCCTGCAGCTGCCACTGGTAACGCTGTTCGGCTGGCTGCTGTTCAACGAAACGGTGGACCGCTGGACGATCATCGGTGCCGGCATCATCCTCGCCGCCAACGCCTACATCGCCCACCGCGAAGCCGTGCTGTCACGCCGCGCTGCAAGCGCGGCGGCCTCTGCAGCGGCCAAGCCCGCCGAGTAGATCCGCACCACACGTGGATGACGCTGCACTCCTCTGTAGAGCCGAGCCTACGCTCGGCTGCTCTTCGCGCCTCCACCGTTGACTGAGCGCGCAGGGTTCATCCACGCATGGCGTGGATCTACAGCGCGCGATACACCCGCTCCGCCGCATCGAACACATTGCCCGGTGCGAACTGCTCGCCCAGGTAGTGCAGCGACTGCCTGCGCAGTTGCGGCGAACGCTCCTCGCCATCGCTGCCCAACAGCACCTGCTGGAACTCGATCAGGTCCTGCAGGATGCGCCAATGCCGGTACCAGGCGATCCAGCGCGGATCGCCGCGGTCGCTGCCGTAGCCCTCCTCGAAGCCCAGCGGATTCTCGCGCCCCCAGCGCCCACCAACCGCCGCACCAATGAACATCAGGTCGCGCTCGCGCGGGGCCAGCGAAAGGCCGTCCCAATCGATCAGGTGCAGGCCCCCGTCATTGCCCATCAGCAGGTTGCCGGCATGCAGGTCGGTGTGACACAGATGCAGATCTACCGGTACGTCCTGCAATGCCACGAGCAGCTCCCGTGCCTGCGCATGCAGCGCCGCGATGCGCGCATGCTGCTGGTCCCATACCGAAACAAATGCGCGGCCCAGCCCGTCCTTCGCGGCCGCCAGGCCTTCGCCGGCCAGCCATTGACCGACCGTCTCCAGCGCCGCGGTCTCCAGCCGTACGATCGGCAGCGCCTGCTGCAGTTGCGCTGGCAGTTGCGCGCCGTGCAGGCGCCGCAGTACCTCGCCCAACCGCTTCCACTGCGTGCGGCTCAACGCCGCCTCGAATCCGGACTGCCCTTCCACATAAGGGAACAGGGTGAACTGCAGCCCCCACCGCTGTACCGATGCGCCGCCGGTCAATGCTGGCCACGGCGCAACGATCTCATCGATACCCAGCGTGCCGCGCAGCCAATGCAGGCTGTCCCACACCGCTGGGGCGACCTGGTAGGTGCGGCATTTCAACCACCACTGCCCGTGCCGCGCATCGACGCGATACACGCTGGCATTGGCGTCGGCACCCACCGGGCGTGGCACCACGGCGGTGGCAGTGATGCCATAGGATTGTTGCAGGACTTCGCCGAGATGCTGCGCCGAAGCGAATGACATGGATGCAAGCGGAAAGTATTGCCTGCTGCCACTATCGCAGATGCATTCGCCGCGACACAGACATGTCCGTCACAACATCAGCTCGCCGCGACCAGAGAACTAGCCTGCGATGCGTCGCATCACCATCTCCAGCGGGCCGCGTGCGAACTGCCACGACCACAGCCAGGCCGCGCCCGTGGCCAACATCAGGAACAACAGCGCCCACAGCAGCACCGACGCCAGCGATGCACCGCCATCAAGCAGCCCCAGGCTTTCCAGCGTGCCCATGCCCAGCAGGATGTGGCCCACATACAGGGTCAGGGTCATGCGTCCGGCCGCGATGAACGGCTCCAACCAGTCACCCGGTCGCACACGCGCCAGCCACAGGCAGGCGGCGATGACACTGCAGGCCGCACCCGCACCCGTGAGCACATAGGCCGGTCCCGGCGGCATCGGCTGCGTTCCCAGCCACACCTGCCAGGGCGTCCCCTGCCCAAGCTGCTGCACGCCATGTCCAGCCCCGATCAGCAGCAGCCCCAGCACCAGCAATGCTCGCTGCACCCGCGGCTGCGACAGCTGAAGGCGTGCCAGCAGCATCCCCAGCAGGAAGAAGCACAGCCACGGCAGCAGCGGATGGAAGCCGTTGAACAACAGGTTGCGGGCCGCGCCCGGCCATTGCCACAGGTCGGCGTATTCTAGCGTCTGCCAGTTCCATCCCTGGCTGTAGTCCCAGTGCAGCAACGCCCAGAACGAACACGCCGCCAGGCCCACGATGCTGGCCAGCAACACCCGCGGCGACGCACGCAGCCACACCACCGCCAACGCGAAATACACCGCGTAGTAGTGCAGGATATCGGCCGGGAACAGAGTCAGGTTGAGCAGGCCCAGCACCATCAGGAACAGCGCGCGCCTCCAGGTCTGCACGCTGGCCGGCCACCACCCCTGCCGCTGCGTGGCCAGCACCAGGCCAAGACCGGCCAGAGTGACGAACGTCGCCGAGGCTTTGCCTTCCAGCAGATGGAAGAACCCTGCCAACCAACTCTCACCCTCTGCCGGCACGGCCATCGCCAGGCGGAAGTTGACCAGCACCATGCCGGCCAGGGCCAGGTAGCGCGCCAGATCAAGGCCGTGCAATCGCCGGTCAACGGCACTCATGCGCGTGCCCCGAGCAGCAGCGCGAGCAGGCCAAGATCCAGCGAGGCCTCATCGATGCCATCGGCTTCGCCCAGCCCCCGACGCAGCGCATCGCTTTCAATGGCATCCAGCAGCACCTGCGCCTGCAATGCCGGGGCCAGCACGGGACGCCGACGTTCGCGCCGTGCCACCTGCTGCAGGGCTTCGGCCAGGGTCGCCTGCAATTGCCTGCGATTGGCCGCAAATGCCTCGGCCACGGCCGGATTGCGTGCGCTCTCGGCCAGCACTTCGACGGCAAGCGTCGCCCATTCCGGCTGGCGGCACAGTGCGTGGAAGTCCTGAAGGAAACCCAGTACCTGTGCGCGCTCGCCTTCGGACGCGGCCAGTCGACGCAGCAACGGTGCAAGTTCTTCGCTCTCGGCCACTGCCACTGCAAGGATGATCGCTTCCTTGCCCGGGAAGTGGTTGTAGAGGTTGCCCAGGCTGACGCCAGCCGCCTGCGCGATGTCACGCATGCTGGTCTGGTGGAATCCCTTGGCGAGGAAGCACCGCAGGGCCGCCTGCAGGATCAGGGTCACGCGCTGCTCATTGCGGTCGATTCGGCTCATGCCATAAATAGTGAACGAACGTTCGTCCATTTTGAAGAGGGTAACCCGGCCACCACCGGGCTTCGTTCAGGCAGCCTTGACCTCAACCGCTGTTGAGGCCCGATGCTGCCCGCCCCGCCCAACGCTCAACCCGGAGTTGCTGCATGCCACGGATGATCTCCACCCTGCTCGACAGCCGCATGATGTGGTTCCTCGCCCGACTGCTGCTGGCCGTGGTGTTCCTATCCTCGGGTCTGGCCAAGCTGCTGGCGTGGGACAACAGCGTGGCCGAAATGCAGGCGGCCGGGCTGCAACCGCCCGCGCTGTTCAACATCGCCAGCGCCGTGGTGCTGCTGGGTGGCTCACTGTGCGTGCTGCTCGACCGCCTGCTATGGCTGGGCAGCGGCGCGCTGGCAGTGTTCATGCTGCTGACCATCGCCGTCGTGCATACCTTCTGGACCAAGCATGGCGCGGAACAGCAGCTGGCCCTGTTCTTCGCGCTGGAACACTTGAGCGTGGTCGGTGGCCTGATCTGCGCGGCCATCGCCAGCCATGCGCGGGCTCAGAAGAACTCGTCGAGCAACCGGTAGAACGCCAGCCGACGCTCGTCGGCCACCGCGCCATAGCGCTGGAACAACGGCGCCACCCAACGCGTGTCGCCGAAGTTGTGAACCAGGCTGCGCGCGGCCAGCGCCAGGTCCTGGTAGCGGTCGGCCACGCCCAGCCGCCCACAGTCGATGAAACCACTGAAACGCCCCTCGACCGCCATCAGGTTCGGCAGGCACGCATCGCCATGGCTGACCACCAGATCTTCATGGTCGGGCCGGGTGCTGCACAGTTCGGCGAACACCTGCTGTGCGCTCTGCCCCAGGCGCTCGTCATCGAAGTCATCGGCGTCGACCAGACCCGCCTCGACGCGGGCGGCGGCGGCCTGCAAGCGCGAGGCCAATCGCTGGTCGAACGGACAGGCTGCCACCGGCAACGCATGCAGCCTGCGCAGCGCGTCAGCCAGCAGTTCCACCAACTGCTGCGGCGCAAGTTCCGGCGACGAGGCCAGGTCGCGGCCGGGCAGCGCGCTCATCAGCAACCAGCGCCGGCCCGCTTCTTCCGCGGTGGCAATCACCGTTGGCGCCGGCAGTCCCTGTGCCTGCAGCCAGCGCAGGCGCATGATCTCATCGCCCAGCTCACTGAAGGCGTCGATCACTTCCGACTTCACGAAGGCATCGGGCTGGCCTGGCTGCTGCACACGAGCAACATCCGCACGCGACACGCCGATCGACTGCCGCTCGATGCGCGCATCGGCCAACGCTTCCTGCCACGCCCGCGGCAGCGGCAGGCCATCAGTGAAGGGATCGGGTGCTCCCATGTCGGGATGCTCCTGTTGCTGCGGACCCTACGGATTCTCGCCGATCCCGAAGCACACCGCCCAGCAGAGCGCGCAATGGAAGGAAGCGACATGAAATTGATGGTCATCGGCGCCAGCAGGGGCCTCGGTCGGGCATTCGTGGAAGGCCTGTGCAGTGCGGGCGACACCGTCATCGGCGTTTCGCGCAGCCGTCCGCGCGACTTTGAATGCCCAGAGGGTGTCACCCTGCAGTGGATCGAGGCCGATCTGTCCCAACCCACCCTGGCTGCCAATCACATCGCAGCGCAGGCACCGGCCGATCTGGATGTGCTGATCCACAACCTGGGCATCTGGGAAGAGACCGCCTTCAGCGACGAGTACGCCTTCCTCGACGAGAGCGATGCCGCGCTCACCCAACTGGTCGACGTCAACATCACCGCGACCCTGGTGCTGCTGCAGCGCCTGCTGCCGCGGGTACTGGGCGCACCACGCCCGCAGCTGGTGCTGACCGGCTCGACCTCGGCGCTGCCACGCAGCGGCCGCCCGGAAGTGGCGTTCGGCGCGTCCAAGTTCGCGCTCAACGGCATCGCCGATGCACTGCGCGAGGGTTTCCGCGATCGCCGCCTGGCGGTGACCAGCCTGCAGCTGGGCTACCTCAACACCGACGATGCACTGTCGGTGCCGGTGGCAGAGGCCGCAGCACGCGGGGATGGCGAACTTGTCCCGGTACACGATGTGGTGACCATGGTGCGCGCGCTGCTGCAGCTGTCGCCGTCCGGCTTCGTACGTGAACTGGTACTGCCAGCCATCGCCGACCCACGCTACTGACCTTGCCGGCCGCCGCAGGGCGCCATCAGTGGCCGCGCGCGCGGTCGTGGTTTACCCTGCTCCTCACCGGCCGTCGGTCACAGGCGGGAATGCTATGGATGCGCTGTCACGGGTCTCGGCCCAGGTCCTGGACGGTTCCCTGCCCAGCCTGCCGCTGTACCTGCTGCAGGCCACCGCAGTGATCGGCATGATCGGGGTGCTGCTGATCGCCACCCGCCGTGCCGGCCATGCCATTGAAGGCCGCCGCCTGTATGTGGGCGTGGCACTGGGCCTGATCTACCTGTTCAATTCCTGGTTCGTGGCCCGTTACACCCAGGGCGTGGTCAAGCTGCACCTCGGCTTCGACATTCTGCTGGTCAGCGGCCTGCTCGGCGGCTGGCGCGGTGGCCTGGTGTGCCTGGGCGCCAGCCTGCTGGCCCGCTACCAGTTCGCCGGCACCCAGTACTTCCTGCCTGCCGGCCTCGAGGCCACGCTGCAGATGCTGGCCGGCGTCTGGCTGCGCAGGCGCCTGCACCCGCACATGCTCAATGAACTCTCGCTGCGCATGATCCTGCAGGCCTGGGGCGTTCGTGTCGTCGTCACTGCGTTGGGCTTGGCACTGGGCGTAGCAATCATTGGTGCCAACCAGCTACCCGTGGAGGAGCTGGCAATCCAGCGGCTGCTGGCACTGCCGCTGTCACTGCTGATGCTGGGCGCGGTGTTCGCACTGGTCTACAACGATGCGCAGATCGATGCACAGCGTCAGCGCGAACACGCCTGGCTGCGCATCGATCCGATCAGCGGCCTGCCCAACATGCGTGCGCTGGGCGAACGTCTGCAGCAGTACTGGCGAGACAACGACGGCCTCGGCAAGGCCTGCCTGATCGTGGCCGAGATGGGCAACCTGCGCGATCTGCGCCTGCGCTACGGTCCGCTGCAGGAAAGCGGCCTGTGGCAGCGCGACAGCACCGAAGAAGTACATCGGCTGCTGCCCTCGCTGCCGGCCGGGCAACTGGAGATCTACCAGTTCGGCGATGCCGCGCTGGCGATCCTGGTGCGCGACCTGTCCTTGTCCGAACTACGTACGCAACCGCAGATCACCGAGCTGGCCAGCAACCTGGCCGAACGGGTGGGCCGCGATTGGCCCGGTTTCCGCCCGTTGTTCCGTTGCGCGGTAGTCGAACTCAAGCCCCCCACCGATACAGACGACGGTCACCTGCCGTTCCGGGCGATCACCCTGACGATGAGTGCGATCGAATCGGGCGTCGTGTTCTTCGACGACCCGATCCAGCGCGACAGCGAGATCGACGCCCTGATCGAAGTCGCTCTCGAACGCTGGCTGCAGCAGGGCGATGCACCACTGTGCTACCAGCCCAAGCATCGCCTGCAGGACCGCCAGCTGGTCGGCGCCGAAGCACTGCTGCGCATGCGCGACGGCGAGGGGCGGCTGATCGCGCCGATGCGGGTGATCTCGCTGCTGCGCCGGCAGGGGCGGCTGGCTGAACTGGAATGGGCCACGCTGCAGTCGGCCATCCACTTCCTGCAGCAGTGCCGACGCGATGGCACGCAGCTGAAAATCGCCGTGAATGTTTCGGCCGAGTCACTGCGCCTGCCCGGCTTCGGCCTGCGCCTGCAGGAACTGCTGCAGCTGCACGATGTGCCCGGCGTGATGCTGCGCCTGGAGATCGTCGAATGGACCGAGATCGTCGAGCGCGACGTGGTCGATGCCAACATCACACAGCTGCTGGCAGCCGGGGTCACCCTGTCGCTGGATGATTTCGGCGCCGGCTATTCAACCCTGATCCTGCTTTCGCAGCTGGCCATCGCCGAGGTCAAGATCGAGCAGGCGCTGATCGCCACGCTGTCCGACGCCAAGTCGCAGTCGATCGTGCGCTTCATCGTCGAGGTCGCGCACCGCTGCGGCGCGATCGTGGTGGCCGAAGGTACCGAAACCCTGGCGCAGGAGCAGAAGCTGCGAGCCCTGGGCGTGGATGTCGGCCAGGGCTATCTGTACTCGGCGGCGCTGCCGGCCGACGAGTTCCGTCGCTTCGCCGCCAGCTAGACCGCGTAGAAGCCCAGGAACATCGCAACCGCCGATTCGGCCACGCGCGCACGTTCCTGCGCGGTCAGCGGTGGCTGCCCCATCGTGACCTGTGGCCAGAACGCAAAGCTCTTCACCAGGCCGTGCAACTGGTGGCCGGCAAAGTCCGGATCCACCTCGCGCAGGCGGCCATCGGCAATTGCTGCGCGGATCCAGGCACTCTCGCCACTTTCCTTCTCGCCCATGCGGCAGACGATGGCCTGCGCCCGCTCCGGTGAGTGGATGACCTCGGCCATCGCCACCCGTGCCAGGTCGATGAAGTTGGCATCGCTGAGCAGTTCCAGCTTCTGGCCCAGCAACTGCAGCAGCTGCGCCTGCAACGGCTGGTCCGCGCGATACGGCAGTGCGTCGCTGGCCACGCTGCGTTCCCACAGCTCCTCCAGGATCATCGAAAACAACGCTTCCTTGCTCGGGAAATGGTTGTAGACGGTGCGCTTGGAGACCCCCGCCGCCTCTGCAACGCGGTCCATGCTGGTGGCCTCGTAGCCCGAGGCACGGAACTCCTCCACCGCCGCGCGCACGATGGCATCGCGTTTACGGTCGGTCAGGCGTTGCGGGGCACGGGGCATGGCGGGAACCGGATAACTGAACGGACGCCACCATTTTACACCCATCAGTGTACTTTTGAAAAAGACGAAACTACACTGTGCAGTGTACCCAGCGGACGTCACCCATGAAGCGCCTGCTCCTTGTCCTCCTGCTTGGAATCCTCGCTGTGACCGCCTACACCTTCTGCAAGTCCTGGTCCCTCCCCGACTTCCCCGATTCGCCGCAGTACCGTGATGGCAAGTTCCGCAATGCCCTGCCCCGTCCGGCGATGGGCCTGCGCGACGGTGCGGAGATCTGGTGGACGTTCCTGTTCAACAAGCCCAAGGGCACCGTCCCGGCCCACCCCATTCCGGTGCAGCCGCTGGACCGCGCCACGCTGGACGCCGCGCCGGACCGCAGCCTGTTCCGGCTGGGGCACTCCACGATCCTGCTGAAGCTGCGTGGCCAGTACTGGCTGACCGATCCGGTGTTCTCCGAGCGCGCCTCGCCGGTGCAGTGGATGGGCCCGGCGCGCTTCCACGCACCGCCGATTAGCATCGACAAACTGCCGCCCATCGCCGGCGTGATCCTCTCGCACAACCACTATGACCATCTCGACCATGCCGCGGTAATGCAGCTGGCTGGCAAGACCGCGCGCTTCATTGCACCGCTCGGCGTCGGCGACCAGCTGATTGCCTGGGGTGTGGACGCCAGCAAGGTCGAACAGCTGGACTGGTGGCAATCGACCGAGGCCAGCGGCCTGCGCCTGACCGCCACGCCGGGCCAGCACTTCTCCGGCCGCGGCCTGGGCGACAGCGACCGCAGCCTGTGGGCGTCGTGGGTGATCCAGGACGACGACTTCCGCATCTTCTTCAGCGGCGACACCGGCTACTTCGACGGCTTCAAGGCCATCGGCGAAAAGTACGGACCGTTCGACCTGACCATGATCGAGACCGGCGCCTATGATCCGCGCTGGGCATTCGTGCATATGCAACCGGAACAGACGCTGCAGGCGCACCTGGACCTGCGCGGCAAGTGGCTGCTGCCGATCCACAACGGCACCTTCGACCTGGCCCTGCACGCATGGCAGCAGCCGTTCGAGCGGATCACCGCGTTGGCCGCGGCGAAGAACGTGCCGGTGGCCACGCCGATGATGGGAGAAGCGCTGGACATGCAGGCGCCGCAGGCGGGCACGCGCTGGTGGGAGACGGTGGAGTTGTAACCGGCGTGACGGGGCGTCATGTATCCCAAGGCCCTGTAGAGCCGAGCCATGCTCGGCTGCTTCTGAAACGTGTTCAGTGGAAGTCAAGCAGGCTCAGCTCTGGCGAAACTGCAGGTAGAGACGCTGGCAGCATTGCTGACATCAAAATGCACCGCTATCAACTCGGCTTCCGGGAGCGCCTTCTGGACCTGCGCGCATGTGTCACGCGCGACATCGTTTGCGGCCGTTCCCTCTCGCCAGAATCGCAACGCCAAGATGCCCGGCAAACCGCTGCCCAGCAATGCATCGTCACATCCCGACTCTGCAAGACATCGCTCAAATGCACTGAGATCTTCTCCGGTATCGGGCACCCGATACATCAGCGTGAAGCTGAATTCCACCATCAATCCATTTCAGACCTGAGGTCGCTATCAATCAGCGTATGACCTAGCCTGCAGGCGTCCAGAGCCACATGCGTCAGTCCCATCGATGAATCGTGACTCAAGCCCACGAAGGAGGCGACCGGGGATCATCCGCAACCTATTGCAGCGCGTCATGTAACCGATTACATCCCTTGCTAGCGTAGCGCTCGCCCGATACCGGCCGAACCTGCGAGGCTGTCCGTAATGACGTTGCGCGCCGAACGCTCCAAGGTCTCCACCCCGCTTTTCCCGTTGTGCCCTGTCGCTGCCCTGCTGTTGGCCGCGCTGGCCTACAGCGCGCAGGCACAGACCCTCCCCCCGCGCAGCCAATGGCAGGCCAGCAGTTCCTCACAGCAGGTGCCGGCGATGGCGATCGGCCACCTGATCGACGGCGATCCGAAGACCGTCACCGGCGGCGCCTTCAGCCCCGGCCACTGGTTCCAGATCGATCTGGGCACGCCAACCCTGCTGGCTGGCGCACGACTCACTTGGGATGTCTCCAACCCGGAAGGCTATTCACTGCAGACCTCACTGGATGGTACGCAGTGGCAGACCGCGTACACCATGGCCGATTCACTGGGCGATGTGGAAACGCTGTACTTCGCGCCGCGGCAGGCGCGCTATCTACGACTGGCCAGCCCGCAGCGCACCTCCGATTGGGGCGTGTCGATCTTCGAGCTGGAGCCACTGGACAGCACGCTCAGCGCACGCGTCAGCGGCGTGGATGCAATGCAGGCAGCGGCACTCTGGCAAGGCGGCGGCACCGTCGCGATTCCGGCCGGCACGAATGGATCCCACGCGCTTGAGATCACGCTGCCCCGCGCTCAACCTACTGCGGGTCTGCTGGTTGAGTGGGCTGATGGCGCGCGCGGCGCTGCCCGTTTACAGGCGCAGGACGGCCGGGGTCGCTGGCACGACTGGGCGCACGACGCTCAGGCGGCCAGTCATCGGCAGAGCTGGCTGGCCGCAGATGACGCCCAATCCCTGCGGGCGTTCCGGCTGAGCGTGGACGGCGCCGCACCGCAGGTGGCGCGACTGCGCCTGCTCGGCCCCAAAGCCGTAATGACACCGATGAAGCAGTACCAGATCGCCGCCAGTGGTGCGCAGCGCGCGTTGTTCCCGGCCTCGCTGCAGATGCAGCAGACCTACTGGACTGCGGTCGGCGTGCATGGCGGACGACAGAAATCGATCTTCGACGAGTACGGCAACCTGGAAGCGTTCAAGGGCGCGCCGCTGGTGCAGCCGATCTGGCGCAGCGCCGATGGGAGCACTGCGGGTGCGGCCGGGCAGAACGTGCAGCATGCATTGCGGGACGGTTGGAAGCCGATGCCCTCCGCTACCTGGTCGCCGCAGCCCGGGCTGGAACTGCGCAGCGAAGTGTTTGCCATCGAACGTGGTGGCCAGCCGGTGACCTTCCTGCGGCATCGGCTGCACAACACGGGCAGCGCCAGGATCGAAGGCACGCTCAGCCTGGTCGTGCGCCCGATGCAGATGAATCCGCCGTGGCAGAACGGCGGGCTGTCACCGATCCGCGATGTGGCGATCGATGGACAGGCCGTGCGCGTCAATGGACGCACGCTGCTGCAGTCGCTCACGCCGGTGGCTGCGTCGGGCGCGGCGCCGTTCGGCAAGGATGGCGCAACGGAAATCACCGCGACCCTCGCTGCAGGCCAGCTGCCCTCCACGCAACAGGCGCGCGACGACGAGGGTCTTGCCTCGGCTGCGTTGAACTACCGCGTATCACTGGCACCGGGGGCCAGCGATGCCATCGTGGTCGCGTTCCCGCTGGGTACTACCGCCGCCGATACCAAGGGCGCACTGCCCGAAGCGCCTGCGCTCGATCTAGCCACGCTGCCCCGCGATGCCAATGCGGCGTTCGATTCCCTGGCCACGCAGGCCTCCGCGGACTGGCAGGCACGGCTGGGCCAGGTCGGCCTGCGCCTGCCCGATCCCTCACTGGTCGACATGCTGCGTGCGCAGGCCGCCTACATGCTGATCAACCAGACCGGCCCGGCCATGCAGCCCGGCCCGCGCAACTACAACCGCTCCTTCATCCGCGACGGCATGGCCACCTCGGCGGTGCTGCTGCGCATGGGTGAAGCCAAGGTCGCGCGCGACTATCTGGGCTGGTACAGCGAACACGGCGTGCATGCCAACGGCCTGGTCTCGCCGATCCTCAACGACGATGGCAGCGTCAACACCGGTTTCGGTTCGGATATCGAGTACGACAGCCAGGGCCAGTACGTAGCGCTGGTGGCCGATGTCGCGCGCCTCGATGGCGGACCCGAATCGGTACGTGCCTATCTGCCGAAAGTGAAGGCAGCGCTGCGCTTCCTGCAGGAACTACGCGAACGCACGCTGGTGCCCGGCTACAAGGCCGACCAGCCAGCGCCGGAACGCTTCGCGGGCATTCTTGCGCCGTCGATCAGCCATGAGGGTTATCCGTCTCCCACCCACAGCTACTGGGACGACTATTGGGGCCTGAAGGGCTGGCACGACGGCGCGTGGCTGGCCGAATCGCTGGGCGACCACGAGACCGCAGCGTGGGCACGCGAACAGTACAAACTGCTTTACGACGCGCTGCATGCCTCGATCCGGGCGACGATGGCGTGGAAGGGCATCGACTTCATTCCCTCCTCGGCCGACCTGGGCGATGGCGATCCCACCGGCGTTTCGATCGCACTGGACCCGACCGGCGCACAGAGCGTGTTGCCCGCCGAGGCGCTGCGGACCACCTTCGCGCGCTACCTGGAGGACGTCCGCAAGCGCAGCCAGCCCGGTGCGCTGTACGCGTACACACCGTACGAGATCCGCAACGTGCTGAGCTATGTGCACCTCGGCCAGCCACAGGTGGCCGATGAGCTGCTGCAGGGGCTTCTGCATGATCGGCGCCCGCTTGAGTGGCAGGTGCTGGCCGAAGTGGTGCATTCACGGCTGCGCTTCCCGCGCTATCTGGGTGACATGCCGCATACGTGGATCGGCGCGGAATACGGCCGCACGCTGTTCGGCATGCTGATGCGCGAAGACGACGATGCGCTGTCGCTGCTGCCGGGCACGCCACCGTCTTGGGTGGCTGGCGATGGGTTGGCGGTGGAGCGGCTGCCGACCGCGTATGGCACGTTGCAGATGCAGGCGCGGCAGCGCGACGGCATGCTGACCGTCACGCTGGGCAAGGGGTTGCGCAGCGGGACGGCAGTGAAGGTCTGGTGGCCGGCGCGCACGATGCCGAAGACGGTGCGTGTGGATGGACGTAGCGTTTCCGACTTCGACGCCGATGGCGTGCGCCTGGCGAAACCGTTCAGAACGCTGGAAGCGCGTTGGTAAAGCAGCCGAGCATGGCTCGGCTCTACAAAGACGGAGGTAGCGCCGGGCCACGCCCGGCGTCATTGCAGCGTCGGCAACCCCGGCGGATTGGTCTGCGACTGTGGCACGGCTTCCTCGGCCACATTCCATCGCTTCAGCGCCTGCGCATAGGTGCCGCTGCCGATCTGGGTGTTCAGCGCCTGCGTCACCGCGTCGGCCAGGCCGCTGCCCTTGCGCGTGGTCACCGAGATCGCTGCGGCATTCGGCCAGCCGCCAGGGAACAGGCCCACGCGCCGCACCTTGCCGTCGCGCGCCGAATAGGCGCCGGTAGCATTGGGCTCGAACGATACATCGGCGCGGCCGGTGATCACCGCCAATCGGCCGACCAACGCGTCATCGAAGTACTGGTATTCCACGGGCTTCAATCCCGCCGCGATGTTCTGCTGGTCCCACTGGCGCAGGATCTGGTCCTGGTTGGTGCTGGCGCCCACCACCACCTTCAGCCCGGCCACATCGGCGGGCTTTTCGATTTTCTGGATGGGCCCGTCGCTGCGCGTGTAGATGCCCAGCAGGTCGTAACGGTAGCTGGAGAAATCGAACTTCTTCTTGCGTTCTTCAGTGACCGTCACGTTCGACAGCACCGCATCGTACTTGCCCGACTCCAGCCCCAGCGGCCAGTCGGCCCAGGCCACCGGCACGATCACCAGCTTCAGGCCCAAAGCATCCGCGATCAGCCGCGCGATGTCCGGTTCGATGCCGACCACGTCCTTGCTGTCGGCGCCGTAGTCGGCCAGCGGTAGCTGCCCCGGGTGGGTCGCCACGGTGAATGCGCCCGGCGTGACGAAGCGGTAGCCCGCAGGAATCAAGGCCTGCGCCTTCGGGTCGAGCGTGCCCTTCAGCACGGCGGTGTTGGTGCCGGCCAGGCTGGCCGCGGCCACAGCGGCAGCCTCCGGGGCCTGGCGCACGCGCGAGTAGACGATGCCGGCGATGCCGATGATCAGCACGCCCACGATCAACAGGGTGCTGCGCGAGGGACGACGCGGTGCTGCAGGGCTCATGATGTTCCTTCCGGGGTTACAGGGTCTTGGCCAGGAAATCGGCGGTGCGTTGCTGGCGCGGGCGCTCGAACAGGGCCTCGGGCGTGCCCTGCTCGATCACCCGGCCCTGGTCCATCATCACCACGTGGTCGGCCACGCGGCGGGCGAAGCTCAGCTCATGGGTGACGATCACCAGCGTGGTACCCGAACGGGCCAGTTCCTCGATCACGCTCAGCACCTCCGCCACCAGTTCCGGGTCCAGCGCCGACGTGGGTTCGTCAAACAGCAGCACCTTCGGCTGCAGCGCCAGCGCGCGGGCAATCGCGATGCGCTGCTGCTGGCCACCGGACAGCTGGCGCGGGAACGCATCGGCCTTGTCGGCCAGGCCGACCCGCTCCAGCAGCGTGCGCGCCTGCTGCTCGGCCTGCGCGCGCGATACACCACGTACCGCGATCGGTGCCTCGATGATGTTCTCCAGCGCGGTCAGATGCGGGAACAGGTTGAAGCCCTGGAACACCATGCCCACCTCGGCACGCCGACGGCGGATCTCGCGCTCGGGAAGTTCGTACAACGTGTCACCCTCGCGGCGGTAACCGATCAGCTGGCCGCCGACGGTCACGTAGCCGCTGTCGGCACGTTCCAGGTGGTTGATCAACCGCAGCAGCGTGGATTTCCCGGCACCGGACGGGCCGATCAGCACCGTCACGCTGCCGGCGCGCAGCTCCAGTTTCACGTCTTCCAGCACCGGCTGATCGCCGAACACCTTGCCCACGCCATGCAGCGATACCGCCGCACCCTCGCCCGCCTCCACCTGGGTGGCGATGCGCGGGCGGTTGGCCACGCGCGGCGCAGCATCACTGGATGTCCGCACCGGTGACGACACCCGCGACACCGAGCGCTCGCGCTGCAGCTGGCCGCGCGCGAAGCGCTGTTCCACGCGCCGCTGCAGCAGCGACAACACGGTCAGGATCACCAGGTACCAGACCGTGGCCACCATCAGCAGCGGCACCACTTCCAGGTTGCGCCGATAGATCACCTGCACGGTGTAGAACAGCTCCGGCAGCGCCAGCACGTAGACCACCGAGGTGCTCTTGGCCAGGCCGATCACATCGTTGAACGCGGCCGGCAGGATCGAACGCATCGCCTGCGGCAGGATGATGCGGCGCACCTGGCGGCCACGCGGCAGGCCGAGCGCGGCCGCCGCCTCGTACTGGCCGTGGTCGACCGAAAGAATGCCACCGCGGATCACCTCGGCCGAGAACGCTGCCTGGTTCAGGGTCAGGCCCAGCACCGCGGCGGTGAACACACCGATCAGCTGTGTAGTCGGGTACGAGAACAGGCTGATGCCGGTGAACGGCACGCCCAGTTCGATGGTGCTGTACAGATAGCCCAGGTTGTTCAACAGCAACAACAGCACGAGTAGCGGAATCGAGCGGAACAACCACACATAGCCCCACGACACCGCCGACAGCAGCGGCGAACCGGAGACGCGTGCCAGCGCGAGCAGCGTACCCAGCGCGAAACCGAGGCCGGTGCCAAGCGCGGTCAGCAGCAGCGTGCGACCCAGGCCTTCCAGCACCGGGCGTGCGAAGAACCACTCGGCAAAAGTGCCCCAGCCCCAGCGCGGATTGCCCAGCACGGACTGCAGCCCGATCAGGATCAGCGCCAGTGCCAGTACCGTGCCGAAGACCTGCAGCGGATGCCGGGCGGGCACGATCTTCAGTGCCGGTCCGGGCGCCGGACGAGCGGCGATGCCCTCCAGCGCGGTCGACGGTGTGCTCATGCGTGGGCTCCGTGCAGCAGTGCCTGTGCAGGGGTAACGACAGGCGTCGTCGCCCGCAGGTGCTTCTCGAACGGCAGATGCGCAACCGTTTCCGGGTCGGCCTCCAGATCGAACAGCGCGGTGTAGCCGTGGCTCAGGTACAGGCCAACAGCTTCCGGCTGGCGGAAGCCGGTCGTCAGGAACACCCGCCGGTACCCTTGCCGCGCCGCCTGCTCTTCCAGCTCCTGCAGCACGCGCCGCGCAATGCCCTGGCGACGCAGCCCGGGTAGCGTCCAGATGCGCTTGAATTCGGCGGTATCCGGATCGCGGTGCGGCATGAACGCACCGCCGGAAATCGCCACCCCGTCGCGCAGCAGCAGCACGAAGGCGCCCACCGGGGCCGCAAAGGCCTGCGCCGGGTATCGCTGCAGCTCCTCGCGAGCGCTGCCGCCGATGCGTCGACGCACATCAGCGTAGCGACTGTCATATTCCTGCTCCAGGCCATCGAACAACGGCCGCGCCAGCGGGTCGTCGACCGAGGTATAGAGGAAGCGTTCGTCGTGGCTCATGTCGCGTCCTTCACCAGGTAATCTTCGGCCAGCCGCGCCCACAGGCTGGCGGCGGGGGCAATGGCGGCGTCGTTGAACACATAGCGCGGGCTGTGCAACGGTGCGCTCTCGCCGTTCCCGACGAACACGAAGCTGCCCGGTCGTGCCTGCAGCAGGAAGGCGAAATCCTCGCTGGCCGTGCGCGGTGCGAAGTCGGGCACCACCTGTCCGGCGCCGAAGCCCTGCACGGCCACCTCGCGGATGTAGGCGGTCTGCTGCGGATGGTTGATCACACTGGGGAAGCCGCGCGGGAATTCGATCTCGGCGCGCGCACCGAACGCGGCGGCAGTCTGCTCTGCAAGTTCGGTGACGCGGCGCCGCAGGGTGTCGCGCACCTCCGGTAGATAGGCGCGAACGGTCAGCTTCAGCTCGACCACGTCCGGAATCACGTTGGCGGCCTGCCCGCCGTGGATCGAACCGACGGTGACCACGCCCATCTGCCGCGGATCGACATTGCGCGACACCACGCTCTGCAATGCAGTGATGATGTGCGCGGCGACCAGGATCGGGTCCACGCTGCCCTGCGGCTCGGCACCGTGGCCGCCCTTGCCGATCACCTTCAGCCGCGCCCAGTCGACCGACGCCATCGCCGGGCCGTCGACGAAGCCGAAGTGGCCCACCGGTACGCCGGGCCAGTTGTGCAGCCCATAGATCGCGTCCACGGGGAAGCGCTCGAACAGGCCGTCGGCAATCATCTTCGATGCGCCCGAGCCCGTCTCCTCGGCCGGCTGGAACACCAGCTGCAGGGTGCCGTCGATATTGCCGTGATGGGCCAGATAATGCGCCGCAGACAGCAGGATGGCGGTATGCCCATCGTGGCCGCAGGCATGCATCAGGCCCTCGGTCTGGCTGGCGTAGGCCAGGCCGGAGTCCTCGTGGATCGGCAGTGCGTCGATGTCGGCGCGCAGGCCGAGACGACGGCTGCCCTGCCCGCGCTGCAGCGTGCCGACCACACCGGTGCCGCCGAGCCCGGTGGTCACCTCATAACCCCACTGCTGCAGCAGCTCGGCCACACGTGCACTGGTGCGATGCTCCTCGAAGGCCAACTCCGGGTGCCGATGCAGATCGTGGCGAATCGCGATGGCAGCCTCGGCGCGTGCTGCAATTTCCGGCAGCACGCCGATGGACGCGGAATCCCGCCGGGCATGGCCCGGCGCTACCGAGTTCTCTCCGCTCATCGCCCTACCCCACCTTCCGCGCCGGTTCGGCGTCGGTCGAATAGCGGCTGGCCTTGTACGGCAGACCCAGATGCTCGCGCAGGGTCTGTCCTTCCAGCTCGCGCTGGTGGTAGCCGCGCGCCTGCAGGATCGGCAGCACCTGGGTCACGAAATCGTCCAGGCCTTCGCGTTGTGCGGCGAAGCCGAGAATGAAGCCATCGCTGGCACCGGCATCGAACCAGCGGATCAGCTCATCGGCCACGTGCTCCGGCGTGCCGATGAAGTTTGGTCGCGGGCTCACCGCTTCCAACGCCACCTGGCGCAGGCTCAGGCCCTTCTCACGCGCATCCTGCTTGATGCGGTCGGTGGTGGAACGGAACGAATTGCTGCCGATGTCACCCAGCTCCGGGAACGGTGCATCCGGGTCGTACTGGCTGAAGTCGTGGTGATCGAAGAAGCGCCCCAGGTACGCCAGTGCATCCTCCAGCGTGGCCAGTGCGGCAATCGCCTGGTACTTGGCCTCGGCCTCCTCGGCGGTGCGGCCGACGATGGGGCCGATGCCCGGGAAGATCTTCACGTCATTGCCGCTGCGGCCGTGCGCGATCGCCGAGTTCTTCACTTTCTGGGTGAATGCACGGGTTTCTTCCAGCGACGGCGAATGGGTGAACACCGCATCGGCGTACTTGCCGGCCAGCGCGATGCCATCGTCAGACGAACCGGCCTGGAAGATTACCGGCTGGCCCTGTGGCGAGCGCTGGATGTTGAGCGGGCCTTCCACCTGGAAGAAGCGGCCTTTGTGGTCGAGCCGGCGGAACTTCTCAGGCGTAAAGAACGTGCCGCTGTCGCGCTCGCGCACGAAGGCGTCGTCATCCCACGAATCCCACAGCCCCTGCACCACCTCCAGATATTCGTCGGCGATCTGGTAGCGCAGCGCATGCTCCGGGTGCGGCCGGCCGTAGTTGCGGCCCGAACCCTCCAGTGGCGAGGTCACCACGTTCCAGCCGGCGCGGCCGCCACTGAGCAGATCCAGCGAAGCGAACTGGCGGGCGACAGTGAACGGGTCGCTGTACGAGGTCGACAGCGTGCCGGCCAGGCCGATCTTCTTCGTTGCCGTGGCCAGCGCCGAGAGCAGCGAGATCGGCTCGAAGCGGTTGAGGAAGTGCGGGATCGACTTCTCGTTGATGTACAGGCCATCGGCCACGAAGCCGAAGGCAATGCCGTTGTCCTCGGCGGTGCGCGCAATGTCGATGTAGAACTGCAGGTTGACGCTGGCATCGGCCGGATTGGACGGATGCTTCCAGGCATGCATGTGGCTGCCGGGGCCCTGCAGCATGATGCCGAACGGAATGTGGCGCGGGGTGGTGCTCATGGGAATCGCTCCTGCAGGTCAGGCCACCGCCGCGCGCGGCGCGGGCGACAGCAGTTCGAGGGATGTCAGGCGTGCGTCGAAGTCGGCCACCGGCGCGTCGAGGATGAATTCACCCACGCCGAAGCGTCGGTGCAGCGCATCCAGTTCGCCGCGTACCTGTTGCGCATCGCCGGACAGCACGCTTGGCCGTGTTTCCTCGATGCGGAAGTCCGCCACACCTACCTGGCGTGCATACTCGGCAGCCGCCTCGGGGCTGGGCAGGTTCACCGTCTGCCCCGGGCCAAGATACAGCTTGTAGACGCGCAGCGCGCCGATATGGCGTGCGGCTGCTTCGGCAGTCGGTGCGGCGAAGGCCACCGTGGCGAGCAACGGCGGCTGCGAGGCGACGCTGCGGTAAGCGTCGAACGCAGCCTCGATATGTTTCGGGTCGCCATCGAAGTGCGCGGCGTACACGAAGCGCCAGCCGAGCTCGGCCGCCTGCCCTGCACTCTGCGGGCTGGCACCGAGCAGGAAGCGCTCCGGCGCCTGCTGTGGAATCGGGCGCGCCAGCGCCTCGGTCGCGGCACCGGACAGATAGCCCTCCAGGTCGCGTAGCTGCTGGTCGAAATCGGCGAATGCCGGGCGCCCGGCCGCCAGCGCGGCGGTCGATGCTGGCAGGCCACCGGGCGCCTTGCCCACCCCCAGATCCACGCGCCCCGGCGCCAACGCCGCCAGCAGGTTGAAGTTCTCCGCCACCTTGTACGGCGCGTAGTGGCGCAGCATCACCCCGCCGCTGCCGATACGGATGCGCCGGGTCTGCGCCAGCACCCACGCCGCAAGCACCTCCGGTGCGGGACTCGCCAACGTCGGCGCGGCATGGTGCTCGGCAAACCAGTAGCGGTGATAGCCCAGCTGTTCGGCGCGCTGCGCCAGCTGCAGGCTGTTGCGCAGCGCCTGCTCCGGCGAGGCGCCTTCGGCCACCGGGCTCTTGTCCAACACGCTGATCTGATAGCTCATGGTCGCGTCCTCGCTCAGGGATGGGCCACGGGGATGCCGAGCAACCCGTTCAGCGCGGCCAGGATCGGCTCGGCACCGGAGATGTACTGGCGGTCCTGGTGCACGCCACTCGCGAGGTCACTGCGCACGCCCTGCGGCAGCACCAGCTTCGGCAGCGACTGGTCCTGCTCGCCGATCTCGGCGATCACCTCCCGGCGCGGCCGTGCGAAACCGATGCGGCGCACGTCCAGCTGCGCGTCCAGGCCGTCGATGCTCGACAGCGCACCTTCCAGCAACAGGCTGTGCCGGCAGAAGAAGCGCTGGCCGGGAATCTGTCCGTCCTCGAACTCACGGTCGAGCAGGAACAGGATGGGCTTGTCGGTTGCGTCCAGACTCACGGGGTCGTCCTCATCGGGGGGCGGCAATGCGATGCCGCTTCGATATCGATGCTAGAGATGACGGCGGTCGGCACGGCGATGCCAGGCGACAATCGGCGGTCAGATCCGGCCATGCAGATGCGCCTTGGCCATAAGCAAAGCGCCGCCGGTTATGCCGTCAGGCGATCCTTCGCAGCGGCGCCGGTACCGCCAGCGCCTGCGAAGCCAGATGCCCTGCCGCGCGCTCGGCCGCCAGTGCGATGCGCGCCTGCAAGGCTGCACTGTTGATCTGCTCGCCATCGAAGTCGGCAGGCGTGGCATACACCCCGATCGGCAGCGTGTGCGCCTGCAGGAAGCTGAACAATGGCCGCAGCTGGTGGTCGATCACCAGCGCATGGCGCTCGCTGCCGCCGGTCGCTGCCAGCAGTACCGGCGTATCCACCAGCGCTTCCAGCCCGATGAAGTCGACCAGGTGCTTGAACAGTCCCGGATACGATCCCCGATAGACCGGCGCAGCCACTACCAGCAGCCCGGCCGCCTCGATCGTCTGCAGCGCCTGCTCCACGGCGGGCTCCACTTCGTCGCGCGACAACGACTGCCCCAGCGAACGCGCGATCGGTGCCAGCTCCACCAGCTCCACGCTGGCATGCACCCGCTGCTGCAGCGACGCCAGCAGGTGCCGCACCAGCAGCAACGTGCGCGACGTCGCCGAACTGGTCGGCGACCCCACCACTGCAACCACCCTCAATGCAGAAGACATGAACTGCTCCTCGATGATGCCGAACTGCCGCCGGCCGCCTTTCGCCTTGTGTAGAACCGAGCCATGCTCGGCTGCTTTCGCCTTTGTGGAGTCGAGCCATGCTCGACTGCTCCAGATCAGAACCGGTAATTGATCCGCCCGTACCAGAACGCCCCGATGCGGCTCAGCACGTCGCCCGAATCCCAGGTCGTCTCGATGCTCGCCACATCGGTGGCACTGCGCGCGTACTCCGGCACCTTGCGGGTGCGCTTGTCGAACACGTTGTTGATGCCCAGCGCCGCACTCCAGCCCGCACCCAGTTCCACGCCACCGGAGAGATTGGTCACCAGCACCGGCGGCTGTTTGTACTCCACGCCGTTGTTCAGGCGCTTGATCGGGCCGTAGTAGGTGAAGTCGACGTTCGAGCGCCAGCGCCCGTTCTGCCAGCCCAACCCCGCCACCTGCGTGTAGCTGGGCGTACGGAAGCGCAGCGCGTACTCGCTGCTCTTGGTCAACAGGTTGATGTTCGGCAGCCCCTGCAGCGCCGCCGGAATGTCGCTGACCTTCTGGATGGTGGTGCGCCCCACGTTGGCCGCATAGCTCCAGCGCAGCTTGCCCCACACGGTTTCCTGGTTGGCCTCCAGGGTCAGCTCGACACCGCGTGTGCGGGTATTGCCCACGTTGGTGAAGTAGCTGGCATAGAACGCATCACCCGGCAGGATGCTGATGCCGGCCGAACCCAGCAGCGCATCGATGGTGTTCTTCTGCGCCGCAGTCAGCACCGTGCCGCTGTTGTCGGTGATGCGCGCTGGATCCTGCGCGTTGTAGCCGATCTGGCTGGACTGGCCGAGCTGGCCACGGATGTCGATCTGGTAGGCATCCACGGCCAGGTGGAACGCCGGGCTCGGGTCCCAGGTCACGCCCAGGCTGTAGTTGGTGGCTTTCTCGGGCTTCAGCGGCGTCGCACCCAGCGCAACCGCCGCCGGCGAAGACACCTGCGCCACCAGCGTGGTGCCGCACGGGCAGCTGCCGGTGGCCTGGTAGTACTGCGCGCCCAGGCTGGGCGCGTGGAAACCGTTGCTGACCGTGGCACGCACGCCCAGCGCGTCGGTGAAGTCGAAGCGCGTGGTCAGGCGGCCGGTGGAGACACTGCCGAAGTCGGAGTGATCTTCCCAGCGCGCGGCCGCATCCAGATACCAGCGCGAGGTGATGTTGGTGGCCGCGCCCACATAGACCGCCTTGCTGTTGCGGGTAGCCTTCACCGCGTCCGCAGTGGAATAGCCGACGAAGGCCGCAGCACCAAAGCCGGTATACGACTCCCACTGCCCCGCCCCACGTTCGTACTGTTCGTGCTGGTACTCGGCACCTGCGCTCACTTCCAGCGGCGAGGCGAACGCAGCCACCTCGAAGCCACGGCGCAGGTCCAGGTTGGCGATACCCTGCTGGTAGTCCAGCTTGCCGTCATAGAAATCGGTGGGCGATCCCGGGTACGGCAGCGAATAGTTCACCGAATTACGGGTGTAGGTACGCACCGTGCTGCGGTTGCCGGTCAGGCTGGCGTCGTAGTCCCAGCCCGCGATCTGGCCTTTCACGCCTGCGGTGCCGGTGTACTGTTTCTCCTTGGTTTCCAGTACCGGCAGGAAGCCATCCGGGAACACACTCAGCACGCCGGGTGCCTTGTAGGTGGTGAAGATGGTCGCCGGCAGACGGAAGTTCTGGATCGCCTGCGCGGTGCGGTCACTGGCCGTAGCGTTAGCGTAGAACTGCGCGCTTTCGCCCAGGCCATGGCCCACGTTCACCGCGAAGGCCTTCAGCGCATACGACGGCGAGCTGAGGATGGTGTTGGCCTCGGCATCGCGGTTGGCCTCAGCCGGGTTCGGCGCAGCACCCGCTGGCAATCGATTGTTCGGCCGCAGCGCCACCAGATTGCCGCTGCCATCCACCGCCGGATAGCTCAGGTAGCCATCGATGTAACGGCGGGTACGGATCGCGTGGTGCTGCCGCGTGGTCTCGCCGGACAGGTTGACGAAGCCATCGGCACCCCACGGCAGGCCCACGTTGGCACGCACGCTGGTTCGCGAGCCATCGCCATCAATGCTCTGCCCGCTTTCCACGGCGAGCTCGCCACCGTGCGCCTGCGATTTCAGGATCACGTTGACCACACCGGTGATCGCGTCCGAACCATAGATGGCCGATGCACCGTCGCGCAGCACTTCCACATGGTCGATGGCCGAGACCGGAATCAGCGCCAGATCGGCCCAGGCATGGCCGGGGAAGCCGCCGCCGTTGGCACCGCTCACATAGGCACTGGCATTGCGGCGCTTTCCGTTCACCAGCACCAGCGTGTAGCCGGGCGACAGGTTGCGCAGCTGGTAGCCACGGATCAGGCTCTCCTGGTCGCTTTGGTAGCCACCGATCTGGCTGAGCGACGGCAGTGCGCGCTGCAGTGCTTCCAGCAGGTTGGCCTGGCCGGTAGAGGCAAGGTCTTCAGCGGAGATCACGTCGATCGGCGTGGAGCTGTTCTTCACCGTGCGCGTGCTGGTGCGCGACCCGGTCACCACCACGGCATCCAGCGTGGACGCTGCCGCGTTGGCTGTCGCGGCGGTGGCGGCAGGAGCGGCATCGACTTCCGCCGCATGGGTGGGCGACGCGGCGAGGATGGCTGTGATCAGGACAGCGAGAGTGCTCAGGACAGGGGCGTGGGCGGCAGGCATGGGGGCTCGTGGGGGTGGGCCGGAAACACGCTTCCATTCAAGGGCCTGTTCACCTGGCGCGACAGGCAGGATCACGTCACCCAACCGTCATATCCGGCCACCCACATGACCGCTGGTAATGAGGTTAGGCGGCATTGCCGGTGCACTGCTGTCTGTAGAGCCGAGCCCACGCTCGGCTGCTCTTCGCGACGGCGTCAGATGCATCCCCTGCCGGTATTGAGCCGAGCGTGGGCTCGGCTCTACAAGAGGGGAGCGACCGCTCCATATGCCTGGCCGGCATCACCTCATGCCCGCGCACCACTCAGCGCCATGCATCTGCACCCGTAGCATCAACCCATGCCCAGCCCACCCGCCGACCCCGCTGCGCCGCTCGTTGCCATCGTCGCCTGCCACGGCCAGGGGCTGTTCGAATTCGGCTGTGCGGTGGGCCTGTTCGCGCCGATAAGACCCGAGCTCGGCGTGGCCTGGTATCGCACCCAGCTGTGCGCGGGTGAACCCGGTGCGCTGCGCATGCTTGGCGGAACGCAGGTGCAGCTTCCCTACGACCTCAGCACAGTTGATGATGCCGACATCATCGTCATTCCCGGTTGGCGCGAGCCCAGCGAGCGCCCGCCACAGGCGCTGCTTGATGCACTCATCCGTGCCCACGGCCGTGGCGCGCGCATCGCTTCGATCTGCTCCGGTGCCTTCGTGCTGGCGTGGGCCGGGCTGCTCGATGGCCGCCCGGCCACAACCCACTGGCGCCTCACCGAAGCGCTGGCGCGCGACTTCCCACGCATCGATGTGCGCGAGGACGTGCTGTACGTCGATACCGGCAGCATCATCACCTCGGCCGGCTCGGCCACCGGCATGGACATGATGCTGCACATGGTGCGCAAGGACTACGGCGCGCGCGTGGCCAACCTGGTGGCCGAGCGGCTGGTACTGGCGCCATGGCGTGATGCCGGGCGCAGCCAGCGCGTCAGCCGCGCCATTCCCCATGGCGAGCCCTCGCGTCTGGCAAAACTGATGGAATGGATGCGCCGCAACCTGCGCGAGCCGCACTCGCTGGGCAGTCTTGCCGAGCAGGCCGCGCTCAGCCAGCGCACGCTGCAGCGGCAGTTCCTGGAAGCCACCGGCCTGTCACCCATCGACTGGCTGATCCGCGAGCGCGTGGCATTCGCCCGCGAGCTGCTGGAAACCACTGATCGGCCGCTGCAGTGGATTGCCGAGCAGGCCGGCTTTGGTTCGCAGGAGTCGTTCCGCCGGCACTTCCGCGGCCAGGTGGACGCCAGTCCTACCGAATACCGCAGCCAGCATCGCGGCGGAATTGGCGCGGATCGGCTGGTGGGCTGCTGATCCAACGCATCACTCCCAGGTGATGCGTGAGGAAAGGCTCACGGCAGGCTACGGCGCCCCACGTATAGTGACGGGCGTCACAAGAAGCCCCTTCCATGCTCCACGCATTTGCCTACTCCAGCCACATGTCGGCTGGGCTTTCCGATGAAATCCTCCGGCAGATCGTCTCCTGCTCTGCCACGTTCAACCGTCGCGTGGACGTTACCGGAGCGCTGCTCGTCGACGGTCAGCGGTTTTTCCAGTACGTCGAAGGTCCTCCCGACGGGCTGGAGGCGGTCAAGCGCCGCATCCATGACAGTCGCTCGCATGCTGCCGTCGTGCCGGTACTGGACATGGCCATCAGCGCGCGTGCTGTTCCCTATTGGGCCATGACCCGCATCGACACCGGGCAGATCATGGTGTCCGGCCTGGTCAATGCGCGATGGGACGAATTTGGCCATGCCGTTCCGGGCATGGATCAGCTCGTCGGCCTGCTGCGTCCGCACTTTCCGCGCATCGGCCCGCTCGGTATCCACCATACGCCCGCCGGATCCAGCTGAACCGCCGCCTTGCGCGCGTAGTCCCACGCGGCCGCGTACTCCCTGCGCACGTCATCATTCAAGCCGCGTTACCCATCGTTCCTGCCAGATCCACAGCATGCCTGTACCCGCTCAACCTTCAACGCAAACACGTGCCTCGCCCGCCGAGTTGTTCGAGGTCGTCGTCCTTCGTGCAGGCACGGCCCTGTTCGCGATCGACGTCCAGGCTGCCGTGGAAATACGCGGCCCCGAGACCTTCGGCCCCGCAGATCATCAGGGCCGGCGGACCCTGGAGGTACGGGGGCAGGCGTTGCCGGTAGCCGACCTGCGCAGGCTCAGCGGTCAACCGGCATTCGGTGGCGGCAGCCCTGCCGTGCTCTTGATCAACGCCGGTAGCGCAACCCTGGCGCTGGCGGTGGATGAAGTGCTGGAGATCGAGACGCCGGACGCAACGCCAGACGTATCCGCGCCTGCCGAGGGTCGGGTGTTCAACTTCTGCAGCCGGCATGTTCGGGTGGATTCCACACGTTCGGCTGCACTTATCGAACCGCAGTCGTTGCTGGCTGAAATGGCGGTGCGGGACTGAGGTGCCTCTGCTCAAGGGCGCCTGCGAACCGGTTGAGACCGCATGCGCCAGCACTGCGCGGCAAAGGCCAGCACAAACACCGCAGCCAATCCCAGCAGCGTGTGCAGCACCACCGGCGCCATCGGCGCCGCAGCAATCGGATGCGCTGCCGGCAACCGTGTCAGCGTTTCATTCACGCCCGGCACCAGCGACAGCAGGAAGCTGAAAGACAGCGCAAATGTCGACACGTAAGGTGCGGCGCCACCCAGCCAGCGCAGCCGGGCCGCCAGCACGCCGCCGAACGCCACCAGCAGCACGATCACTCCGAATGCGTGGCCCGGGTTGATCCCGCCCGTACTGGAGACGGTGAACGACGTTGCCACCGACAGCACCAGCCCGAGCAGGTACAGCTTGCCGGAGCGTGTCGCGGGGTCGATCGCGCGATGGCGAATGAAGGCATACAGGCCGGCGAACACCGGTACAAGGCTGACGGCCGTGTGGATCACGCCCAGCGTGGACAGAGAGTGCGACATGGAACATCTCCAAGGGTTGATTGAACCTACTAGTAGGTAGACTTCTGAATCAAAGAAAAGGCCTACGTTGCCGCAGGCCCAGCACACATCAATCAGGCAGCCGCGCTCACCCGCGCGATGGCCAGCCGTGCCAGCGCAGCAAACGTCGCCGCATCGCCGAAACCGCGCGCGGCCAGCATCGCGCCATGCACCGATGACATGAACGCCTTGGCCTCATCGGCCACCGAACCCTGCAGGCGCAGTTGACCCAGCGCCGCGCCCTTTTCCAACGTGAGCGCCAACCAGCCACTCAAATCATCGAAATGCCCGCGTACTTCTTCGGCAATCTCCGCAGGGATCATCGGCGCCTCTGCCGCCAGCATCGCGCAGATGCAGAACGAAGACGTGCCACCGGCAATACAGCTCGACCAGTAGTCCACATAGGCGTTGAGCTCCCGCAGCGGGTCGTCCAGCTGCCGGTCCAGCAGCGCCAGGCCTTCGCGCGCCTCGGCCCGGTACAGTTCAACCACCGTGCGCACCAGGTCCGCCTTGCTGGGGAAGTGGTGATGGATGCTGGCCTTGCTGATGTTCACCCGCGCGGACACGTCGGCGTAGCTGAAGCCGTTGTAGCCACCGGCCTCCAGCAGCGAGCGGGCATGGGCCAGGATCTCCTGGGCCTTGGGCGAGAGCGACTCTTTCATGCCGTCAACCTACTAGTAGGTTGACGCCCTGTCAACTATCCGCGGCCGGGTGGGCAGCATCTGGTAGTGCCGGGGGCGGGGCGGCCCCACCACCCCCCCCCCCCCCCCCCCCGCGGCCGCCCCCCCCCCCCCCCCCACTACCGCATCCGGGCGTTCGTGACCGGTTTTGACATGCAGGTATTTACCTGCATATAGTCCACTCAAGGGCGGCACCTGCCGGCCCATGCGAGGAACCTGCAATGGTGGATATCGCACACCGGGTCGGCATCAAGGCCCCCGCAAGCCAGGTGTATCAAGCACTGGCCACCCCTGAAGGCGTCGCCGCCTGGTGGGCCGAAGACGCCCATGGCGACTACAACGTCGGCGGCACGGTAAAGGTCCGTTTCACCAATAACGGCCAGGAAATCGGCGCCATGGAAATGCTGCTGGAACAGCTCATTCCCGGCGAGCTGGTGCTCTGGAAGTTCCTGGCCGGCCCCGCCGAATGGATCGGCACGCATGCACGCTTCGCACTGAAACAGGAAGGCGACTACTGCATCGTGCTGTTCACCCACGAAGGCTGGAAGGAACGCGTCGAGTTCACCTCCCACTGCAGCACCAAGTGGGCGGTGTTCCTGATGAGCCTCAAAGCCCTGCTTGAAACCGGCAAGGGCCAGCCCAACCCGCACGACGTCAGGATCGACAACTGGAACTGAAGACGCCCCGCATGAATGCAGACAAGGTGTTCAAGGCCTTGGCCGACCCCACACGCAGGACGCTGCTGGACCTGCTCTGCGAAGACAACGGCCAGACCCTCGGTCAGCTGTGCGAGCACTTGGACATGGCCCGGCAATCGGTCACCCAGCACCTGGGCCTGCTGGAAGACGCCAACCTGATCAGCACCGTGCGCCGTGGCCGCGAGAAGCTGCACTTCATCAACCCGGTGCCACTGCATGAAGTCTATGAGCGCTGGGTACGCAAGTTCGAGCAGCAGCGCCTGAGCCTGCTGCATGACCTGAAACGCGAACTGGAAGGAGAATGACGATGTCCGCAGAGTCCACCCGCTTCATCCACGTGATCTACATCGCCTCCACGCCACAGAAGGTGTTCGAGGCCATCACCCGCCCCGAGATCGCCCGCCGTTACTGGGGCCACGAGAACATCTCGGACTGGAAGCCCGGCTCGCGCTGGCAGCATGTGCGCGCCAACGAAACGCGCTCGGTCGAGCTGGTCGGCGAGGTGGTGGAAAGTACCCCGCCCTCGCGGCTGGTCATCACCTGGGCCGCCACCTCGCAGGCCGACAACCCGGACGCCTACAGCCGGGTGACCTTCGACATCGTGCCCTACCAGGACATGGTGCGGCTGACCGTTACCCACGAGGAGCTGGAACCCGGCAGTGGCATGGATACCGGCATCCGCCAGGGCTGGCCGATCGTGCTGTCCAGCCTGAAGTCGCTGCTGGAGACGGGCAAGGGGCTGGATGTGTTTGCTAAGCCGAGTTGAGCGAGCAAAAACGTTCCTTCCGTTGGTGGTCCGCCCGCCACGCCTACTGATGCGCGTTGTCCACAACGCGTTTGACACCTAACTGATCGAGAGTTCTATCCAATCCTCGGCTGTAGTCAACCACGTTCTTCTGGTACGCCCCCATCAGATCCGACATTTCCTCTCTATACTTACGATTATCTTCAAGATGATCAATTAACTCAGCTTGCAGATTCCTTCCGCTTTCCTTGTCGAAGACCATCGTGCTTATCGTGGCGCGCCGTATGGAGTACTCGATCGCACCCGCATGATCCTTGAAGCTATAGCTTTCGGCATCGGCCGCCAGCACATTTGACCCAGCCGGCCTACTGAGATCAACCAGCTTCTTTGCTGCACCAGTCCCAAAGTACCGCTCAATCTTAAAGTAGTGTGCAATCAACTTCTGATTCCATTGGCGGTTGAACTCCATGTAATTCAGCCAAGGACCGTCTTTCACTTCCTCCCATCCCTTTCCGTCCGTCGCCCATTGCAGCTGCTTCAAGGCCAAGTAGCCTTCATTGAGGAGAACTACCGTTTCCTGGAAGGTAAGCTGGGCGCCTTCGGCGAACCTTTCAGCTTCGCTCTTCTCTGATATGTACGATTGCAGCATCAGACCGCCCCCTAGAGTCAGGACAGAGCTGAGTACGGAAGAGACAACTGCAACAATTATGCTGGACCTTAGCGATACGTCGGACATCCTTGACTCCTGAAGCGGTGATTCTGTGCGGATCAATCGCTTACGCGATTGCCTATGATATCGACTGACCAGCGCCGGCTGAACGCCGCCCCCCGCCCAGCTTCGCCGAACCCGGTTCCGACCGTGCTCCGACGCCGCCCGCCACAGCATCGCCCACAGACATCCTTGGCGACGTTCGATGCGCGCTTCAGACGCAGATTCCCTGCACAGCAAAGTGGCGGCGGTCACCCTCGGCTTCTGGGTGATGAAGATCGCCGCCACCACGCTCGGCGAGACCGCCGGCGACCTGCTGTCGATGACACTCAACCTGGGCTACGTGGCCAGCTCGGCCATCCTGCTGGCGATCTTCGCCGGCCTGCTTGCTCTGCAGCTGTCGGCACGGCGCTTCCACCCGGTACTGTTCTGGTCGGTAGCGCTGGCCACCAGCACCGCCGGCACCACCCTGTCGGACCTGATCAACCGCACGCTCGGCCTGGGCTATGACACCGGCGCCAGCCTGCTGACCGGTTGCCTGGCACTGGTGTTGCTGGCCTCGCGGTTATCGGAAAAGTCGATCTCGGTCAGCAACATCGCATCGCGCCGCGCTGAAGGCTTCTACTGGACCGCCGTGCTGCTCTCCAACACGCTCGGCACCGCGCTGGGTGATTTCCTGGCCGACGATTCCGGGCTGGGCTTCACCGGCGGCGCACTGCTGATCGGCAGCCTCATCGCGCTCACCGCATTGGCCAGCCGCATCAAGGGCATCAACCGGGTCATCCTGTTCTGGATCGCCTTCATGCTCACCCGCCCGTTCGGCGCCACCTTCGGCGACCTGCTCACCAAGCCGCTGGAGAAGGGTGGCCTGGGCTTCGGTACGGTCGGCTCGTCGCTGGTGCTGTTCACCCTCCTCGCCACACTGGTGGCACTGCCGATGCTGCAGCGTAAGGCGCAGCCGGCCAGCTAGCGCGCCGTCCAGCCCCCATCCACCGGCAGCGCCGTGCCGGTAATCTGCGCTGCCGCGTCCGAGGCCAGGAACACCACCATCTCGCCCAGCTGCTCGGGCGTCACGAACTGCAACGAGGGCTGCTTCTCAGCCAGCAGCGCACGCGCAGCGGTCTCCTGATCCGTGCCTTCGCGCTCGGCCAATGCGGTGATCTGCTGCTCGACCAGCGCCGTTCGCACCCAGCCTGGGCAGATCGCGTTTGCGGTGATGCCGGTGCCCGCATTCTCAAGCGCGGTCACCTTGGTGAACCCCACCACGCCATGCTTGGCCGCCACGTAGGCCGACTTGTTCACCGAGCCCACCAGGCCGTGCACCGACGCAATGTTGATGATGCGGCCGGCGCCCTGCTGCTTCATGTGCGGCAACGCCGCCGCCGTGGCATGGAATACGGCCGACAGGTTCAGCGCCAGGATTGCATCCCACTTCTCGACCGGGAACTCCTCGATCGACGCGGTGTGCTGGATGCCCGCGTTGTTCACCAGGATGTCGATGCGGCCCATCTTCGCCACGGCGTGGTCGATCAGTCCGCGCACTGCCTCGCCACGGGAAAGGTCAGCGCCGTCATGCGCCACGCGCACGCCGAACTCGGTTTCCAGTTGGGAACGGATGCGTTCGATTTCCGCCGCATCGCCGAAGCCATTCAGCACGATGTCCGCGCCCTGCCGTGCCAGCGCCGTGGCGATGCCAAGACCGATACCGCTGGTGGAGCCGGTGACCACCGCAACCTTTCCACTGAACATGGGCGAGCTTCCATCAAGTACAGGCAACCAGTTTAGCCCCGCAGATCCACGCCACATGTGACTGCCGCGACTCCAGTAGATCCACGCCACGCGTGGATGCTCTCCCTCAACGTAGCCTCAACTCGATGATCCCAAGGACGGAGGCCGCTCGGGCACTCCGCCTGATGTCGCAAATGATATTGGACCCGCCAGGGAATATGCGGATACTCTTGAATCCGCATGGGTCTGCCGAAAGGGTGATAGTCATGGCTTTTGCTTCCCCTCCTGTCCCGGCGAACCTCCGGGAAATGCTTAAGGACTATCCGGAGCTTATCGAGAGGCTGCGGGAAGCGCTCATTTCCGTCAACACCAGAAGCACGGGGTCTTTACCGCCGTTTGAGGATGCAGTGTGGAAGCTCGAGGATTGTCTCGACAGCTTTATCAATGACGCCCAGGCTGAGCTGACGGCAGCTAAGGCATCAGGTGATGCTGAATTGATTTCAGCGACCGACGGCAAATTCAAGCTGATGTTCCGAGCGCGATCCGGCAATGGCGGAATGAAAGGTCTCCATGAACTTCGCGATTATTTCAAGGAATCGGAGAAGCGGCGCTAGTTGGAGCCGCATCTGCAATTGAGCCCCGCAAGTCATTTCGCCCGCATCTCTGATGTCATCCTTCCGGAAAGCCGTTTGGACCAAATTACAAGCCAGCTGATGCCTCATGCCTTCATTCTTGCGGAGTAGACATGACCAAGGTGAAGGAGAATTGATCCGTACCGTCGAATTTGAGATTCCCGAGCCAGCATGCTGAACGTCAGCGATCTGGCGGGCTACTTCTTGGCCAAAGACCGAGGCACGTGAATAGTCTTGTGGTGGCCGGCCAGCGCTGAAACGCCGACTGCCAGGAGAGAAAGTAGTCCCAAGAGCGGCATGAATGGGGCCAGCGCCAGGATCACCCCAAGACGGAGGTTCCAGCTGGCCAGCCGGGAGACGATAGCCGACCTGCCGTGGGCAGCATTGAACTTGCCACTGCAAGTGCAGATACTCGTGAGAACGCATCAAATCGCCAGATAGGTGAAAGCCATGCCTCAGCCCCTTCCCCCGGTACCGGCAAAGCTCCTTGAATTGCTCAAGGACTATCCGGATCATATCCAGCAACTGCAGAAGGCTCTCAATTCGATAAAGAATAGAAGAATCAAGTCCACCCCACCCTTCGAGGCCGCAGTCTGGGAGTTGGAGGACTGTCTTAGCGCCTTCAAGATTGAAGCGCGCGCTGAAATTGACGCCGCTGTGGCATCAGGCGATCCGCAAGCGATCGAACGAGCCAAAGAAAAGGAACGAGTGATGTCATTTGCCAGGTCCAGCAACATTGGCCTAGCGAATCTCAGCGAGCTGCGTGCCCACTTTGACGCCAGTATGGAGTAAAGCTAATGGCCTCCAAGGATGGTCAGTTGCCGGCAGACGTGCATCAGCGGGTTCTTCGGGAAACGATCATTCCCGAGAGTGGCTTGAGTCACCACACCTCACAGACAACACCAAAGGCCATCCTCCTCGCAGGGCAACCAGGCGCAGGAAAGGGCACGCTGAAGGACATCAGCAGAGCGGAACTTGGCGGGAATGTAGTTGTCGTGGATCCCGACGAACTACGCGACGCGTATCCAGACGTAGAGCGACTGTATGAGCGGTACCCGTACACTTGGGCCGGGCACACCCACGAGGACGCCAGTCACTGGGCGAAAGAACTGCGTGCGGGAGCAGTCAAGGGTCGTAGGAACCTCATCCTCGACACGACGCTAGGCAATGGTGATAGTGCGATCACGCTGATCAAGGATCTTCAGGCCAAAGGCTACGAAGTGGAGATTCGAGGCGTCGTCGCGCATCGGCTGGAAAGCGAACTTGGCGTGGATGCACGCTTTTCCAACTCTCTGGACAACTATGGCTTCGGCCGCTACGTCCCGGAAGACGTGCGCAAACACGTTTACGATGCCCTACCCGGAAATCTGGACAAGGTTCAGGCCGAGACAGGCATCCAAATTCGACTCTACGGACGCAAAGGCGCTCAGGTCTACGACAGCCATAGCGATACCCGCCTACCCGGCACAGCCCTGGAAGCGGAACGCGAAGCTCGGCTGAATGACCCGCGAATCACCCAGACACTGCGCGATGACTGGCGCGCACAAGGCCGCTGGCACGCCGAGCTTGGGGATACCCTGCCCCACAACACAAAGGTCAGCCCACCAACAGCGGCAGCCGTTCTCGATGAGCGCGCAACGCTCAAGGTTGTTGAAGGCATTACGCCCAACATCCAGGAAGCACGCGGCATCGACCACACCATCCGCGTGCGCCCAAACATGGTGCGGGGCGCCGTCATCGGTGGCGCCACAGCCACGGTCGTTGAAGCCGCCACGGAAGGAACAAGGATTGCCGACCTATACGCGCGCGACAACCGGACGGGCGCAGAAGCCGCGCTGTTGGACTTCGGAGCACGCAGCGTCGGCGGTTGGACCGGCGCGGCAGTGGGCGCCAAGGTCGGTACGCTGCTGGGCATCGAGTCCGGCCCCGGCGCCATTGTTACCGGCATCATCGGTGGCGGGTTAGGCGCCTGGGGTGGCAGTGAGATCGTCGATTGGATCGAGAAGTACCAGATCAACAATCAGGCCGACAGCACCGGTAGGGTCTGGACGTTTGACCCGGCGCATCCCGAGAATGGCTGGACACACAGCGAGCGGGAGATCGTAGGCACCGTCGGTACCCTGGCCGATCGCCCGATCTACGGCGCGACCACGCTGCTCACGGCCGACGCCGAATTGACCCAGCAACTGAACTACCAGGCCTCAAGCCGGGCCGTCGGGCTGCGGCTGTCCGAGCCTGATCAACCGATCAATCCCTTCAGCATTGCCGGCGACGCCAGCGATACACCCAGCGCCCTTCCGCGCTCCTGGGAGCGCAACCCGGAGACCGGCGAATGGCGGCGCGAGGTCGTCCATCAGGTCCTCGAGCACGGCATCAAAAACACCACGGTCGAAGTAGCCGACGCCACCAAGGCTGCCCAGCTTGATGAAGCTGCACAGGGCATCATGGCCTTCAATGCCGCCCGCAGCTCGGCGGCCTTTGCCAAGCAGTATGAGGAGGCCTACACCGCACAGGGCTGGTCCCAGTACGGAGCTATTCCTGATGAAGTGATCTGGGCCCGTGAGCATCCCGATCACGTACTCGCCTCCGACGGACGCACCTATCAGCATCAGGGCGATGGTGAGTGGCTGCATGACGGTTGGATCTACGATTCGCTGGCCGAGGGCAACATCCGCGACGAGTTGAACAGTACCTACCCGCAGATCCGGGCCATCCAACAGATGGAGGCGCCCGTACCCAGCGCCCACGAACGCAGTATCGAGGCATTGACCGCCAACGAGCGCGATGCCCGCGACCAGGCCATGCAGGAAGCCAATCGACTTGGCGTCGCTGCACCGCAGGTGCAGCAGGTGGCCGCCGCTGCTGTGGCTGAGGTTCGCGGCGAGCACGCCGAAGAACGCCTGACGCCACAAGCCGTGATCGATACGCGCACCGTTGAGCATGCTGCACTGGCGCCCAGCACATCACCCTTGTTACAGGAGCATCGCGCTCCTACGCCTGCAGTGCCGACGCCATCGAATCCTGCGGAACCCGTGCGGGAACCGGCTCGCCGCGAAGTATCCCAACAGGAGCCGATCGCTGCCTCCGCAACGCAACCTGCGCGGGATGAGTCAAGCGAGCGACAAGCGCATGCCGAGGCAAACCCTCCTGCGCACACGATGCCGGCAGCTCCTGTGCCGTCACCCGGGATTCCCTCCGCTGAGCGATCTCCCGCGCAGCCAGAAGTGAGTGTGCTACCGACGCCGGATATCGGGTACCCGGCTCCCGCGCAGGAGCCCGTTGCAACTGACCCACACTCCCCGGCCCCGTCAATCCAGACCGAAGTGGCTGAAGCCGTGCCGGCTACTGCCCGCCTCCACGAAGCCGAAGCGAAGTCGGCGCCGATCCAGCCGGAGTCAGACGTTCCAGTCACCCTCGCAGCAGCCGAGCCAGCTACGCCCGCGCTGATGACAGACGCGGCGACCCAAGTCTCGCAGCACGAGCCTCCCTACACGCCACCACCCGTGGAGGCACCGGCGGCATCACCCTCAAGCGCAACGATCCAGGAACCCGAAGCGCCGCCCGCGCCCCTGCTGCCTACCAAGCCCGAGCATCCCGATCATGCGCTCTACCAACAGGTGCGCGAAGGCGTAGCGGCGCTGGACGCCAAACACGGTCGCACCTTCGACGAAGCCAGCGAGCGCATGACCGCCAGCCTGCTGGTACTGGCCAAGGACAACGACCTGGACCGCGTCGACCACGTACTGCTGAGCAACGCCACCGCAGACAAACCGGCCGGTCACACCCTGTTCGTGGTCCAAGGCGAGCCCAGCGATCCCGGCCACCAGCGCGCAGCGATGCCGACCGAACTGGCTGCGCAGACCACGGTTGAAGAATCCATGCAGCAGTTCGACGCCGTCAGCCGCGAAGCGCAGCAGCGCGCCATCGCCAACCAGCTTGAGCAGCAGCTGGAAGATCAGCGCGTGCAGCAGGATATCCAGATCCGCGCCGCCAGCATGGGCTGAGTGGGTGAAACACGTTCGAAATAATTCACAACAACCCGCTCTCCTGGCCCCTCTGTTTGCCAATCGGTGCCACTGCTATCGCCGCACAATCAAAAGAACGGACCGGCCCGATCAACGGTCGCCAGCGGATTGGCCTTCCGCACCGCCTCCAGAAAGAGCAGGAAGTCGCGGTTGAACAGCGACAGGTTGTTGGTGAACGTCACGCACTTTCTACCCGATGCTCTGCTGAAGCACACCTGCCAGACATAGCGCGAATAGATGACGTCGGACGTTCGTGTGACTGAGGTGATCTGCGAGAGCGGAACCGCCGTGGGCACCGGCCCACGCCGCAGGTAAAAGGACGCCGCATCAAAGAAGTAGTGCTCGCGATCCTCTTTGCCATCCACCATCACCAAGGTCATGGATGTTCCGGAGATCCGGCGCGGGGCATGCAAATGCAGCCCCGATTTCACGGACGAGCGAGCAGTTGCTGACATTCGCCGAAGGGTGAACCAGAGGATCACCAACGGAAGTGCCGCGAGGACAATGAAGCCTACTGTCTTCAAAACAGTTTCCAGCGTGCTGGGCATACAGATCTCCAGGATGAACGTTCAGGCGATGCCCAAGTAGATCCACGCCATGCGTGAATGCTCTCCCTCAGCGCCCCATCACTTCCAATGATCCGGCCCCAAAAACGGTAGGCTCAACACAAACACCGGAACCGCCACAGGGATCAACGCCGCGCCCAGCACTTTGCCAGCCGCCGACCCCACACCCGGCTTGTCCTCCCTCTCCGGCAGGATCCGCTGCGCCCGCGCATTGATCGGCTGTGCCAGCTTCCCCTTCTCCGCCAGTGCCGCAGCCTCCGGCAACTGCACCTGCTCGCCGTCGCCCTCGAACAGCGCGCTGTAATAGCTGCCGCCCTTCCGTGAAAGATTGCAGGCGCGATCAAACGCCAGCGCGTAGCGGGTCCGGTCCATCGGCAGGTAGTAGCGCGCCCGCTCCTCCACGGCCCTGGCCTCACGCGGGGGGACCTCAATCCGCTCCAGCTTGAACTGCGCGGCCTGTTCCGCCGTCACCTGCTCCGGCCGCAGCAGCAGCGCATAGCTGCCGTGCACCTTGGCCTTGTTGGCCGGGTCGCGCCAGTCTTCATGGAAGTACATCTGCGCGCAGGCCACCGCCTCGCGCAGCGGGCTGTCCATCAGCGCACGGTACTCGCGAAACGGCGCGGCATTGAAGCGCATCGGCTCGTCATAGCGCGGCAACAGGTACAGCTGGCCGTCGTCGGCCACGAATGCGCCGGTGATTTCGCGGCTTGAGGCGTGCTCCTCCGGGCCACTGGCACAGCCGGACAGCAAGCCAAGGCACAAGGCGGAGAGAATGAAAAAAGACGTTCGCATGTCGTGTTCTAGAGCTTCCGTGGAAAACCGGCCCCGCCCAGAAGGATGAGGCCAGTCCGCCATGGTGCCACGGCACCGCACGCGATGCAGAGCCCCGCCTTACTTCAACCGCTCCACCAATCGCTGCCCCACCTCCAGCGCCGAAGCCGGGTTCTGCCCGGTAATCAGCTCGCGGTCCACCACCACATGCCCCGTCCACGGCGTGGTATTGCTGCTGAACTTCGCACCCGCCCGCTGCAACGCGGTCTGCGGGTAGAACTTCATCTCACCGCCGCCCAGCAGCGGCTTGGCCTGCTCTTCTTCCTGATTGCTGATCACCGTCATCTGGTAGCCGCTGTAGATCCACTTCGGCGTGCCCGGCATCGCGCCCGCCTCCAGCTTTGCCACGAAACCCGCAGCATCCGGCAGCGTGGACAGCAGCGCGATCGGCCCGTGGCAGACCAGCGCGGTAGTCTTGTTGCGCTGGTGGAAGTCGGCCAGCAACCGGCCCAGCGCCGGGCTCTTCAGCAGGTCCTGCATCGGCGCGTGGCCACCGGGAATGTAGACCGCATCGAACCGCGCATAGCCCTGCTGCTCGACGCGCGCCAGGCTGACCACCGGCGAGGCCGTCGGCGAGGTCAGCGCCAGCTTCTCCAGCAGCGCCTTGTGCAACGTCAGCTGCGCGGCATCGTTGCCGAAGTACGCCGGCGTCACCGAGGACGCATCCACCGTCGGCGCCCGCCCCTGCGGCGTGGCGAAGGTCACCTCGTGGCCCGCGTCCAGCAGCAGCTTGACCGGCTGCATCAACTCGTTGAGATAGAAGCCGGTGGACAGCACCTTGCCGTCCTTCAGGTCCAGGTGGTTTTCGTCGGACAGCACCACCAGCACGTTGGCGGCATGCGCGCCGCTGGCGGCCAGGGTCAGGGCCAGCGCTGCGGCCAGCCGGGTCATCAGGTTCATGGGGTAGCTCCTATCGGGGAATGGCGGGCACTTTATTTATCGCCCCAGCGGCGATAAATTGGTCCCATCGCAAAACATCTGTTCCCCGGAGAGCCAAATGAGCCGCAAGTTCGACTATCTGGGCGATGTGGAGGTGTTCCTGGCGGTGGTCGAGCACGGCTCGTTCACCGCCGGCGCGGTGGCGCTGTCCACCACGCCCTCGGTGCTGAGCCGGGCCGTCACCCGTCTGGAAGCGCGGCTGGGCCGGCAGCTGCTGCAGCGGACCACCCGCCGCGTGGGCCTGACCGACGCCGGGCGGCTCTATCTGGAACAGGTGCGCACCGCCTTCGGCCTGCTGGACGACGCCGAGCGCGACGTACTGGCCCAGGACGGTGCGCTGGCTGGCCGCGTACGCCTGAGCGTGCCCACCACCTATGGCCACTACCGGCTGCCGCCCGTGCTGGCGCGCTTTGCGCAGCAGTACCCGCAGGTGCAGGTGGAACTGAACATCACCAACCGCAACGTGGACCTGGTGGCCGAAGGCTTCGACCTGGCCATCCGCCTGGGCCAGCTGCCGGACAGCGGGCTGGTGGGGCGAAAGCTGGAAGACGCGCCGCTGCTGCTGGTGGCCGCGCCGGACTACCTGCAACGCCGCGGCACGCCGCAGACGCTGGACGATCTGCAGCAGCACCTGTGTCTGCCCTTCGTGATGCCGCGCACCGGGCGGCTGGCACCGTGGATCTTCCGCGACGGCGGGCGCGACGTGGACTGGCTGCCGCGATCGTCCATCGAGACCTCCGACGATGTGCTGGGCGTGGTTTCGCTGGCCGAACAGAGCATTGGTATCTGCCAGAGCTATGAGTTCATCGTGCGCGAGCGATTGCAGCGCGGGGAGCTGGTGGAAGTGCTGCCGCAACTGCGCGGGAGATCACGACCGTTCTCGGTGATCTATGCGCCGCATCGGCGGCAGTCGGCGGCGGCCCGGGCGATGATCGAGTTGCTGGTGGGGAATTCGGCTGAGGATCGCGCTGGTTGAAGCCGCAAGGCTCGCTGGCGGTGTCGGGTTTGAACCGATTTTCGGGATGTACGGCTGATCGCGTGCCGTTGTTTGGCGAGGCTGACTAAGTACTGTTGCAAAGCAAGCTGTCGCGCTATTCGCTTGTGGCATGGGCGATTGCGGCACTTTGATTCGCCATCAGCAGAGTATCTGCACGAATGCGTCTTTTGGCGTCGTGTGTTGCACGATTGGTGCGTGCAACAATAGTCCTTCGCTCTCGGATTCCGCGATTCCTTTGCGAATTTCTATTGGCATTCGAAGCGGCGGCGTAAACACCATGACGTGCCACCGACAACGGGTGGCTCCGGGTCTGCAAACCCGCGATGAGCAACGACTGTTGTTTACGCTTGCCCGTCGGCACCGTCCTTAACCGGTGCCGGCGGGCAATCCGTCGGCCTATCTGGCGGGCGGTGCGTGGGGGTCTTCGGACCCACCGGTCATTCGTTGCTTCGTCCCGGTTTGCAGCCACGCATCGTCCGCCACCTCTTCACGGTGGCGCTGTTAAGCACAGCCACGGAAGCCGACGCCATGAACGAATCCGACACCTTCTCTTCGTACACCGTTGTTGAGCCCATCAACGACGACACTCCCCTGCCCGACCTGAACTCCCTGCTCGGCATCCTCAAGCGCATGCGCGGCTGCGAGGGAGCCGATGGGCACCCGTGGCCAGAGACCGATGTATCACCCGGCCGTCGCGTGAGCCTGGCGAGGACTGAGCGTGCGCTGGTCGGGCTGCTGACGGTGCTGGAAGTGCTGCACGCGGCGGACCGCTGCCGTGTGGCAGCGGAGCCGGAGCGGCATTTGGATGAAGGGGTTGTGGATGGATTGTTTCTGGCTTGCCGGGGGTTGGCTGAGTGGGCTTGTCAGGAAATTCGGCCTAATCCCTAACAATCACAGAGATGTAAAGATGCACAGCTTAGGAAGTTCATCCATGCTGAACCAGATTACCGGAGCCAAGATCTGGGAATAAGCGCTTCACCACCACGGAATTCGGGGAGCAAGTGGACATACTCCATGCCCTCAAATGCCGCCTTCGGGACATGTTCGAACACTATCATCTGGAACTGCGCGGAGTATTCCCTATTCATCTTCTCAACGAAATCGCTGAGCAACTTGAATGCTATTGAAACTTTTTCACTATCACTATTATCCAATGCGATGCCATCCATACTACCTTCATCAGGATAATATGGCCGACTTGGCTGATCAATAATTAGACACCGCGGAACAAAGGGCGAATCATGACTAATTGCCACCTCATGAAGCGCAAGAAACTGCAAAAGATGCAAAAACATGTGATTCGAGCTACTCCCGACATTCTCAATCAGGCTTGACCTTGGCTTCCTTAGCCTAAGCCTTTTTTCCTTGTAGGAGAAATCCGTCTGATACCTTGAATAGTTCGCAAGTGCAGCACCCGTCTCAGCAAGGAAGTCCTGAGCTATTTCGTTGATCATCGAAACAACGGATGCCCTTGTTTCCTCAACGTCACGGACGTTGATCGAATCAATCTCGTTCTGCAGTTGATCAGCAGATGGCTGCAGATGAATCGAGGAGGCCTTTGGAGCCGAGTCAAATACACTAAGGCGCCCCTTCGTCTCTCCCACGAACAGCCATTTTTCACGTTCTGACTCGAATGATCTAGGCTCCTCCGGAAGCGCTTCTAGCTCACGACGGAGTTCCCCTTGCTCAACAGTCAGCGCATCGATAATCGCTCCAACCTGACCGTCGACGGGCTGTTTCCGGCTCGTGGACCTTCTTATCTCCGAAAGATCGAATTTCAAACTAGCCAGCAAACCATCGAATATTTCAGACTTGATTAACAATGGCGCATTCTTTATTAGATGATTAACCGGAAGCAAGCTATCCTCCGCCAAGCTCAGCGCCCGCTTGTATTCCTTATAATCAGCCGAGAACTGTCGCAGCTGTCGAAGTCTCTTATCGACGGAGAACAACTCGGCAGAGATCTCTGCGCGGCGACCTATCGCCTTTCCTGTATCAACCGAAGCAGCTCGTTCGATTGCATCTCGCACAGCCTCGCGCGAAACATCATTCGCGCTTGAATCGAATATTCCATACTCGGCAGCCCGTGAAGCGAGGGTGCGTATTTCACCATCGAAATCATCTTGGCCCGCGCGAAGCTGCGACTCTCTGCGCAAAGCCTTTGCAAGCTCTCTTCCAAGAATATCACGTCGTTCGCGCGCAGCCATATTCCCGAGATCGTCAATTCCCAGCGCCATATCAAATATACGAGGTAGCGCCTCCCGATAGCGATCCTCAGACTGCTTATCAAAAAACACCTTGCTATTAGTAATGATATCCTCAGATATTGTGTTGAACATCAAAAAATATCTAAAAGATACCTTAGAGCCCGCCCTTATCGCTCCGCCGCCAAATGGAAATACGACGCCCCCATCAATACCAAATTCGCTTTCAATTATCTTCCTGATGTCATCCTCACGTGCATTCTGCACAGGCGCATCAGGCAGTTCGCCGATTGAAGAGAAAAAGTACTCCGAGGACACCTTGTTACCCTCGGGACTTCTCCTGGCTATCGCGTACACCTTTTCATTTACATAGAAAACAATCCCGTACCAAGCAACGTTTTCATTTATTATACTATCCGGCAGCTTATGTGAGCTTGCCAAGAAACAGTAGTCAATTATATCCAGGAGAGCACTCTTACCGGTATGGCTCTCGCCAGATATTACATTAACCCTATTTCTCTTGAAATCAAGCGAGCGGCACTCGCCATTTTTTGACCATAGAACAATTTTATCGAAACCAAAGTTCACAGTTTCACCCTAAAATTTAGATACAGCTCTTCAGCTGATGAACCCAGAAGACTCGAAATGTGGCCCGACGCCTTCGCAATGCGAATTGCTCGATCACCAAATTCAGGACCAATTTTCAGGGGAAACACCAGCTTGATACCCCCATCAAATTCCACGTAGCCGGTCGCAACAAGCCATTGAATTGCATTAATTGATGTAACGAGGCTACTGAAGAATCTCTCATTGAAATTCGCAAATAAATCTGGGCGCACGGCGACGAGACCGGACACTTCACGGAATGCAACATTCGATCGCCCCAGGTAGCGAACGGTTGAATCGTGCATAACCAATGGCATGATAAGAAGCGTCTTTGCGATAGACAATTCTTGGGAATGGGCAAGCACGGAAAGGATTGACGATGCACATATCGCGGGGTTGTTGTAGGCAGACCCAATCATTCAGACACCTGCGCCCAGTCCCTGTGCCAACCAATCTTTCCGATATCGGAAAGATAATAAAGCTCGCCATTGCTCAGCTTGACGTCCAGCACACTCTCATTTATTGAGAAGCGCTCCCTCTTAAGCCGCCTAAGAATATCCATCCCACGATCGACGACGTCCTCTATGGACGTGCACTTTTCGAATGCCCCGTAGAATTCATTGTCCCAGCTTGCGTAGACCGCATCGTGGAAGCGGGCCACCTCCTCACCAACAAGATCTCCCGCCTGAACCCATCTTTCCAAATTGGTTGAAAGACGAATCTTTTGGCCAGTATATTCTATGGCCCGCTCCTTATCGGAAGCGCTTAGCGCGCCAACTTCAATTAGCCGAGCAACAAATACTTGGTTAAATACATCAGAGGGAACTACAGGCTCGAAGTTGTGCTGAACCAATTTCCCACTTCGGGCATCTTCGAATATTTTTCGGTACCTTGTAATGAATTCATCAAATGAGATTACGGAAAATCCGCCATTCTTTACCGCAATGAAGTTATCACTCCGCACCTGAGAATCAAGACGCTCGAATACTTGGTCAACCTTATTCTCGGCAATGATTTTTTCATGAATTGCCCTCTTAACCATTCCGATAATGTCATCAGCATCCAGCTCAAACCTAACGTTCGCAAAGAATCTTGATCGCACCCGAACATTAAGCGCCAGCACCGAGGATATATATTCGGCAATCTTCTCGTCCTTTGTTTTTTGGAGAAGTCGCCCGAGATGAGCATCTACATCATCAAAGTCGGAAGTCCTCTGGCACTCCACAAGCTTCTTTATGAAATCGTTTGTCTTGCTCACGGACTTATTGGAGACAAGATGAAATTCAGTTTTCGCAACGAAAGAGAGCTGCTCATCGACTTCTTTGCGCCCATCTGCCGCATCCGAAATCACCTTGGACCAGTTATGCATGGTTTTCCACAAGTCGCCGTCGAGTTCGGTGAGCGCTATTGGACCGCCACTGGAATTAGTCTGAATCGTATGTTTTAGCTGATAAAGAACATTAAAGTCCGCCGCCAACTCAGTATGGACATCGTCCTTTACTTCAAGACCAACGGACTGGCCTTTACCGAGATTGAGAATTCTGTATAGAAAGTAGTAGTGCTGATAGTCAAAACCGATGCTTGTATCTGCCGCACTAGTCTTTGCTGTAAAGGATCTTTCGTCCGTCATGCGCCCTTCCTTTGCACTGCGTTCCAAATTGACTCATTAGTCGCCTGTGGTCCAGGCCGCCAGATTTTTGACGGCTCGAGGCCCAGCAGGACGAAGCGTCAGTCCGGATCATACTGTGCTCAGTCCGACGCGGGAAACCTCATTTGGGAGCGATGTCATCGCATCACTCAAAGTTCCGCCATCAGCCATGCTTTACGGAACTTCGAACAGACTTCACGTTGCGGATAACACACACTCGCGAATCTTTTCCCCACTCTGCTCGCCAACGTAGAGGCCAGCGATCCCCTGCCATCCTAGGTGGGCACTCAAGGACGTCAACTGGAGACGACTGAGAACAGCAACTGGATTCAGAACAGAATTGAAGGTTCATTTACAAACAACGAGGGCGCCTCTCGGCGCCCTCGTTCTTCCAACTCATTCCCACTCAATAGTCGCCGGCGGCTTCCCCGAGATGTCATAAACCACCCTCGACACCCCCCGCAACTCATTGATGATCCGGTTGCTCACCGTACCCAGGAACTCATACGGCAGATGCGCCCAATGCGCCGTCATGAAATCAATCGTCTCCACGGCACGCAGCGCAATCACCCACTCATAAGCCCGCGCGTCGCCCACCACGCCCACCGACTTCACCGGCAGGAACACGGCAAACGCCTGGCTGGTCTTGTCGTACAGGTCCGCCTTGCGCAGCTCATCAATGAAGATGGCATCGGCCTTGGCCAGCAGTTCGGCGTATTCGCGCTTCACTTCGCCCAGAATGCGCACGCCCAGACCCGGGCCCGGGAACGGATGGCGGTAGACCATGGTGCGCGGCAGGCCGAGCTCGACGCCCAGGCGGCGCACTTCGTCCTTGAACAGCTCGCGCAGCGGCTCCACCAGGCCCAGCTTCATGTGCTCCGGCAGGCCGCCCACATTGTGGTGGCTCTTGATCACGTGCGCCTTGCCGGTCTTGCTGCCGGCCGACTCGATCACGTCCGGGTAGATGGTGCCCTGCGCCAGCCACTTGGCGTTCTTCAGCTTGCTGGACTCTTCGTCGAAGATCTCAACGAACAGGTTGCCGATGATCTTGCGCTTGGCTTCCGGGTCGCTCACGCCTTCCAGCGCGGCGAAGTAACGGTCGGCGGCGTTCACGCGCACCACCTTTACGCCCATGTGCTCGGCGAACATCGCCATCACCTGGTCGCCTTCCTGCCAACGCAGCAGGCCGGTATCCACGAACACGCAGGTCAGCTTGTCGCCGATGGCCTTGTGCAGCAGCGCCGCCACCACGGATGAATCAACGCCGCCGGACAGGCCCAGGATCACTTCGTCATCGCCCACTTGATCTCTTACGCGGGCGATCTGGTCGTCGATGATGTTGGCGGCGGTCCACAGGGTCTGGCAGCCGCACACGTCCACCACGAAGCGGCGCAGGAGCGCCTGGCCCTGCAGGGTGTGGGTCACTTCCGGGTGGAACTGCACGCCGTACCAGCGCTTTTCTTCGTTGGCCATGGCGGCCACCGGAATGCGGTCGGTGGTGGCGGTGATGGTGAAGCCCGGCGGCGCAACGGAGACGTGGTCGCCGTGGCTCATCCAGACATTCAGCTTCGGCTCGCCGCCGTGGTCGCTCAGGCCCTTGAACAGTGCATCCGGGTTGATCACGTTTACTTCGGCGTGGCCGAATTCGCGCTGATCCGCCGCTTCGGTGGCACCGCCCAGCTGCGCGGCCAGGGTCTGCATGCCGTAGCAGATGCCGAAGATCGGCAGGCCGCTGTCGAACACTTCCTGCGGCGCGGCGGGCGCACCCGGCAGCGTGGTCGACTCCGGTCCACCGGACAGGATGATGCCCTTGGCGCCGAACGCGGCGATCTCGGCCGGGTTGTGGTCCCACGCCCAGATTTCGCAGTAGACGCCCAGCTCGCGAATGCGGCGGGCAATCAGCTGCGTGTACTGCGCGCCGAAATCGAGGATGAGGATCTTGTCGTTATGGATGTTGGTCATGGCGCCCCGGCAATGCAGTAGGGAAAACGAAATCAGATTTACGGCGGCAGATGGAGAAAGAGGAACGGGAAGTGCTTCCCCGTTCCTCTTTGCTCGGCCCGCGTCAGGCGCGGTAGTTCGGCGGCTCTTTGGTGATGGTCACGTCGTGGACGTGGCTCTCACGCTGGCCGGCGCCGCTGATCTTCACGAACTTGGGCTTGCTGCGCATGTCTTCGATGGTGGCGCAGCCCACGTAGCCCATGGTGGCGCGCAGGCCGCCCATCAGCTGGTGGATGATGCCGCCCACCGGGCCGCGGTACGGCACGCGGCCTTCAATGCCTTCCGGCACCAGCTTGTCGGCGGTGGCGGCGTCCTGGAAGTAGCGGTCCTTCGACCCCTTCTCCATGGCAGCCAGCGAACCCATGCCGCGGTAGCTCTTGTACGAACGGCCCTGGTACAGCTCGGTCTCGCCCGGCGATTCCTCGGTACCGGCCAGCAGGCCGCCGACCATGATGGTCGAGGCGCCGGCGGCCAGCGCCTTGCCGATGTCGCCCGAGTAGCGGATGCCACCGTCGGCGATCAGCGGGATGCGGTCCTGCAGCGCTTCGGCCACCAGGTCAATCGCGGTGACCTGCGGCACGCCGACACCGGCGACGACGCGGGTGGTGCAGATCGAACCCGGGCCGATGCCCACCTTCACTGCGTCCGCGCCGCTGTCCAGCAGTGCCAGTGCGGCTTCGCCGGTGCAGATGTTGCCACCGATGACCTGCACGTTCGGGAAGTTCTTCTTGACCCAGCTGACGCGGTCCAGCACGCCCTGCGAGTGGCCGTGCGCGGTATCGACCACGATCACGTCCACGCCGGCGGCGACCAGCGCTTCCACGCGGCGATCGGTATCGCCACCCACGCCGACGGCAGCGCCGACCAGCAGGCGGGTCGACAGATCCTTGGCAGCGTTCGGGAAGTCGGTGTTCTTCTGGATGTCCTTGACCGTGATCAGGCCACGCAGTTCGAACGAATCATTGACCACCAGCACCTTTTCGATGCGGTTGCGGTGCAGCAGCTGCAGCACTTCGTCAGACGCGGCGCCTTCCTTGACCGTGATCAGGCGATCCTTCTTGGTCATGATGTGGCGGACCGGATCATCCAGCTCGGTCTCGAAGCGCATATCGCGGTGGGTCACGATGCCGGCCAGCTGGCCGTCGCTGCCCACCACCGGCACGCCGGAGATGTTGTGCGCCTGGGTCAGGGCCAGCACGTCGCGGATGGTGGTTTCCGGGCCGACGGTGATCGGGTCGCGGATGACACCGGCCTCGAACTTCTTGACCTTGGCCACTTCCGCGGCCTGCTGTTCCAGGCTGAGATTCTTGTGGATGATGCCCATGCCGCCGAGCTGGGCCATGGCGATGGCCAGGCGGGCTTCGGTGACGGTGTCCATCGCGGCGGACAGGATCGGAAGCTTCAGCTTCAGGTCTCGGGTCAACCGCGTTTCGAGGTTGACGTCCTTGGGCAGGATGGTCGAGTGGGCGGGGACGAGCGAGACGTCGTCGTAAGTGAGTGCTTCAGCCTGGATGCGCAGCATCGGCATACCCGAGATGTGGGGAAGCGCGACATTTTACCCCTTTTCAGGAGCCAAGAACAGCATTTTTGGTAGCCAGAATTGGAACTTCGCGCGACACAGTGTCGCACCCGCTCACCTGTAGAGCCGAGCCCATGCTCGGCTGCTTTCCGCCAGACCGCGATGAGCCGAGCATGGGCTCGGCT
>NZ_JAZKVY010000361.1:0-307 GCF_036624925.1 Stenotrophomonas sp. A3_2 | reverse complement strand
TGAGGTTTCGCGTAAAGCGGTTCATGGGGACGGCATCTGCGAAGGTGCCGTTTTCGTTTGTGCGCACGGAGAGTCGTTTACGCGGCCGCGGCGGGTGTGGGCCGCCGCCCCCTTATTCTCGTACCCGCGCTGGGAACGGTCGGGTAGCGAGGGCTGGGGGCTGGCGGAGGGTTTATTTGGTTACTTTCTTGGCGCGAAAATAAATTGAAACCCCTCCGCGGTCGCGGAAACGACTCTCCGTGCGCACAAACGAAAACGGCACCTTCGCAGATGCCGTCCCCATGAACCGCTTTACGCGAAACCTCAG
>NZ_JAZKVY010000360.1:0-311 GCF_036624925.1 Stenotrophomonas sp. A3_2 | reverse complement strand
CGACAACACCACCTTCATCGCCGCCGCCGTGCTGTTCTACATCGGCACCGGGCCGGTGCGCGGCTTTGCCGTGACGCTCGGCATCGGCATCATCACCACGGTGTTCACCGCCTTCACAATGACGCGCCTGATCGTCGCCGCATGGGTGCGGTGGAAGCGGCCGCAAACCGTGCCGATCTGAGAGGCCTTTCGTGACCCATACCGTTCTCATTGGCCTTGGCATCCTGATCGCCGTGCTGACCGTGGTCGCGGCGCTCGGCCTGCTGCCGTCGCTGCGCATCGTCCCCGACGACACACATTTCGACTTCACG
>NZ_JAZKVY010000359.1:0-351 GCF_036624925.1 Stenotrophomonas sp. A3_2 | reverse complement strand
GGATGCAGCAGGCGTGCGGGGAGCAGGTGGATGGCGCCTGCAAGGATTGGTTGAGTTGAGTTGATGAAAACGCCGGCGGCTGGTTCGCCTGCCGGCGCCTTTGTTGATACCGGTTGTGGGGGGGGGGGGGGGGGGGGGGGGGGCCCCCCCCCCACCCCCCACTTGGGGGGGCTGTGGGCCCAATCCGGGGGCCACCCGGGGCCCGCCCCCCCCCCCCCCCCCGCCACCGGACCGTTTCCTGCGAGCGCGGGCAGCACTTCAGCGCGCCCGTCAGGTTCGAAAAGCGGGTTCTGGTAGTGCCGGCCGCTGGCCGACACCCCGACCTTGCCGGCTTGCCGGCCAGCGGCCGGC